>CAXIDD010000015.1:0-18735 GCA_964021975.1 uncultured Saprospirales bacterium
TATCCCCAAAATTGGTATAGTAAAAGTCTACTAATTCTGGTATAGATTGATCAAATTGATTACAAATTGTTTTAATAGCAATTTCTTGAACTTTCTCTAAATCATCATGATAAGAAATACCGCAAAGCAGTTCTACCTTACGATTACCAGAGACAGAATAATTTGTCAATGTATCTTGAACGATCTTTTTATTTGGAATAATAATACTGTTGCCTTGAGCTGATCTTAAAGTAGTCGTACGAAGATCAATTTCTTCGATTGTCCCTAAAAATCCATTGGTCTCAACTAAGTCACCAATATTGTAATTTTTATTGCGTGCCGATATCAGGATACTTGAAAACAAGTTCACCAAAGGATCTTGTAAAGCCAAACCAACGGCCAATCCAGCTACACCCGCACCAGCTAATAAGCTGAACAATGCTTGATCTAAATTTAGTACGGCTAATACCACAATTAATGCTGCTAACACAAAAAGAACAGAACCAATATTGGTCAATAGGTTGATCATTGCTTTGTTATTCACTACCCGCTTCAAGGTTTTTCTCAAAACTCGGCTAATGAATCCCATCAATAAAAAGGTAATTACCATAATGGCTAAGGCTAAGACTAAATTGGGAATCATTAATACGATCTCATCGATCCAATTAGATAACTTATCTCTTAAATTGGCTAAGGATTGATTAATTTGTAAAAAGAAGGTATTGGACTCCATTAAATGCGTTTGTTTTTTTGTTCTTCTTTAGAACGAGGTAACCGCATTCATGTTCGCTTTTGAAATCAAAAAAATTATAAAATATATCTTTTTTGGTGATATTCCTAAAAAATTGGTGGGTTACGGGCGACGTAAAATCGTATTTTATCATGATAGGCCGACGTAATGCATTACGTGGCTGCTGGGGTTTTATTGATATTTGGGCGACGTAAAGCATTACGTCGCTACTGTTCGAAAATTAATTCATCTACGAATAACCAGGCTGGGGTGCCTTTACCTGGGTGCCATTCCGGGATAGGATGATCCTTAATCAATACCCGTAAATATTTTGTTTTTAAGGTTGGAAAACGAATTGCTTCGTAGTGTTGGCCTCCAGGATCATCACTTCTTGTAGGCTCATACTTCATCGCCTTATGTAAGGTATAATCTTTGCCATCATCAGATGCATAAATCTCAATTTGCCTTGGTGCAAAGATCCAAGCACCTGGATTAGACAAGAGACTGACCGTTACTTGGCTTATCGTTTGGGCTTTCTTGAAGGTAACTCTTGCATCAAAATCCTGGCCATTAAAACCCATCCATGCAGAGCTGCTAAAATTATTTTCAGATCCTTTTTTCAAGTCTACTAATCCCGCCGGACCAGATCCAGGATACTTAGGAGATGGATCAGCAATTAGCCTTATATCTTTTACAGGAAATGACTTTGGTACTTTAAAAAAATCTGCAGCAATCACTTCACTTGCCTTAAAATCGGGATGAAAAGCCCGTGCTTTCAGTGTAGCAGTACCGGAAATCATCAGTTCTTCTTTTAGGATTGGATCATTGGATTCAGGTTTAGTACCGTCTAAGGTGTAACGGACCACCGCACCTGGAATTTCCATTGCAGCACGTACGCGTTCTGGTTTAACTAAAAAAGTTTTATCGTATACTAAGCGCGGACTCGCTATCTGAAAAGCCTGCGAGTTGGCTAATTCTATACCTTGTAACTTTTGTAAAAAAGCACCGAATCGTTCTTGATCAGCATCCCCAATCAACCAAGCGAAATTAAAATGTGCGTAGTGAATCCCACCATCATTACCATGCTCATACAATAGGCCAATACGCCCGTCTGACTGCTCCACCAAATCTGAATAGGCAGAAGGACCAGTCCGAATGGTGCGCTCTATGCTCCATGTTTTGCCGTCGTCCAAGCTCATACGGACTGTCATTTGATTCCGGTACTTGGTACTGGCTGGATTGGAAAATAATAAGGCGGGATAGCCTCCGGGCGTTTGATAATTGATAATACTCGCCTGGCAAACTGGATCAATCAAGGTAGAATCAAAGTAGGTTTCATTCCAGTTTCGCCCTTCGTTTAGACTGATTGCAATCAGTCGCTGTCTATTTTCTCCGTTTTGCTGTCGGATGTTCATCATGACTCTTCCATCCGTAAGTTCCACGGCCATAGCTTCATTCGAACTTGGTATCTTGACCGACTCACTGATCTCCCAGTTAGCCCCATGGTCATCACTAAAAATGGCGTGTGATTGATATTCATTGAAGCCACCTTTGGGTGGTCCTGCAGAATGATTGGCAGCAATGTAAATACGTCCACTCTTCAATTGAATGGCGTGTCCAGGTGTCAAAGCATAACTCCGCCAATCTTCCGCATAATCATAGTCTGAATTTATTTTGGGCATTAGGGGTCGGTGAGTCTGTTTGGTTATATTTCTGGGCTCGGACCAAGAAAGCCCCTGATCCGTGCTCGTTTTTAACCAAACTTCCCGCAATCCATTTCCATGTCGAACTTCATATTCTCCATTGTTCCCGGTATTATAAACCAGCAGAAGTCGCCCATCCGGATAACTAGGATCTTGCAAATCTACAACGGGCGCTGGATTCCCGGCTTGCAGTGCACCATTATCTACCACTACTTTCAGGCCCGACCAGGTTTGGCCATTATCTATACTAGTTTTTAAGACAATATCTACATTTCCAAAATCACTACAGCCATTTTTACGCCCTTCGGCGAAAGCCAAAAGACGGCCATCTCCACCTCTCACAATAGCAGGAATCCGATAACAAGCATAAGCTTCTTCTCCATTTTGAAAAATTGGCTGCTCTGCAAAGGTCTGTTTGTTTTGCGCTGAGACAGAAATAGAGAAAAGAGAAATACTGACTACTAAAAAAACGGTAAACAACTTGGCCATAAAAAGGATTTTGAAGTGTATGTTAATCTATACGCAACAGTTTAATGGGATAGGTTTTCCCAGAATTCCACTGAGCAACATAGAGATTTTCATCCTCATCAATACAAACATCATGTGGATGTTGGAATACTTTTAAAGTTTGATAGGATTCCTGTAAATCGCCATCTTTATAAGTAGGTTTATTAGCCCCGGGAGCGGAAACCAGTTCATCTTTTTCATTCAAAATACAAACAAATCCAGAAGGCGTATTACCGCTTGAGCGGGAAACTAAAGTAGCAAAATACAAATGATCTCCGTGTATTACTGGTCTACAAATATTCGCACCGGGCAAGTCAATTACTTTTTGTAAGGTTCCATCTAGTGTAAAACGTTTCACTTGATTGCGTTGGCGTGCGGTGATCAACAAGCTTGGCTCATCAAACCGCGTTTCTAAAGCGATCCCGTGGGCATTATCGAAGTATTGATCTCCTTCTCCCCGGCCACCAAAGATATTCAGGACTTTCCCATCTTGACTGTATTGGGTAATGTATTGTGCACCATAACCGTCTGCTACGTATACATCTCCATTAGGAGCTACCGCACTTTCGGTTGGAATAAATTCCTCTATCTTCTGATATTTACCGGTTGATTTAGGATAGGAATAGACTTGTACTACTTGCCCTTTCATCGTGGTTTTAATCACCTCATGGCGGTTATTATCACAGATATACAAGAACTCTTCGCCCCCTTCTTCACTTAAAGTCAGGCCATGTGCGCCTGGGTATTCTGTCCCCCATACTTCAAGTAGTCTACCTTTTTTATCGTAAACAATCACATTATTTTTAGTGTGATTGGTCAATAAAATAATCCGTCCTTGCCGATCCTGAACCATTTCATGGCAATCATTAACGGGGTAATATCGAGCGTCTAATGCGCCCCAATTCATATCTATTTTGTAACGATGCGTCCCATGTCCAATGACCAAATCTTTATAAGTGTGCCAATCTGTTTTGGCAGTAAGTGCTGCGGGAAGCAGGCAGGCTCCGGCTAGACTGGTAGTGGTATATTTTAGGAAGGACCTTCGTTGCATTTTTATATTATTTTTATCTTCTTACAAACATATGAGTCCACATAAGATCATATAGGCCAAGATCGTTTGAACCTGGCCAGCAGACGGGCATCCAAGAGAAACACTTAGGCTAATAGATCTTTTACTACATGTCCGTGTACATCCGTCAGTCTGAACCGACGACCTTGATATTTGAAGGTCAGTTTTTCGTGATCTATTCCCAGTAAATGTAAAAGAGTCGCTTGGAAATCGTGTACGTGAACAGGATTCTCGGCAATATTATATCCAAAATCATCGGTCTCTCCGTAAACAACCCCAGGCTTGATACCGCCACCGGCCATCCACATGGTGAAGCAACGCGGGTGATGATCCCGACCATAATTGTCATCGGTTAGTACCCCTTGAGAATAGTTGGTACGTCCAAACTCACCGCCCCAAACTACTAGCGTATCTTCTAACATTCCACGTTGCTTTAAGTCCATGACTAAGGCAGCAGAAGCTTGATCAACATCCATTGCTTGTTTGGCAATTGCACCAGGAAGTCCATCGTGTTGATCCCAACCCATGTGGTATAATTGTACAAAACGAACATCTCTTTCTAAAAGTCGTCTTGCCAATATACAATTAGCAGCATAGGTGCCAGGTTGCGTAGAATCAGGGCCGTACATCCGATAGATGTATTCTGGCTCATCCTGGATATCCATTACATCTGGCACGGAAGTCTGCATGCGATAAGCCATTTCATATTGCGCAATACGCGTTGCGATTTCTGGATCGCCGAAGGTTTCTTTTTGTTGTTGGTTGATTTTAGAAATACGATCCAGCATTTGCCGGCGACTTTGCCGATTAACACCGTCTGGGTCATTTAGATACAAAACGGGGTCTTTACCGGAACGGAACTGTACACCTTGATGGATAGAATGTAAAAAGCCATTTCCCCATAAACGGGAGTATAATGGTTGTCCTGCCGGACGGCCAGTACCTCTCGATAATAATACGGAAAAGGTTGGTAAGTTATCATTCATACTTCCTAGTCCATAGCTCAACCAAGAGCCGATACTAGGTCTACCTGGCTGTTGGGATCCAGTTTGAAAGAAGGTAATTGCTGGATCATGATTAATCGCATCGGTATACATAGACTTGACGATACATAAGTCATCTACGATCTTAGAAGTATAAGGCAGTAAATCACTTACCCAAGCTCCACTCTGACCATGCTGTTTAAAGGGGAACTGGGAGCCAACCAAAGGGAAGGAATCTTGTCCAGAGGTCATTCCAGTCAAGCGCTGGCCCTGGCGGATAGATTCAGGTAGATCTTCTCCGCGTCTTTTATTCAACAAAGGTTTATAATCAAATAATTCCAGTTGGGAAGGACCGCCACTTTGGAATAGATAAATCACCCGTTTAGCTTTAGGCGCAAAGTGTGTCGCATCCATCATGCCCTTACGCAGATCTGTAGCCATTTCCATCTGTCCATTGGCTCCTACTCGGAAATACCGTTTCCCTAATAAGCCTGCTAAAGCGGCAGTACCAATTCCTACGCTAGCTTTAGATAAAAAAGAACGGCGATTCAGCGATAATGCTCTTTCCTTTATTGGTTTCTCACTCATTTCTGTTGCTTATTTTAGACTTTATTCTAATGGTTTGGTGATTTTGTTTGTTTTTAACTTTTGGTTATGGACTCATCTAGATTAAAGATAGCATTGGCCAGGATTGCGTAAGCTGCCATTTCATCTATTTCTAAATCCGCTTCTACTTTATATTCTCCAATTCCAAGAAAGGCCTTCGCATCTTCTTCGCTGGCACTAAAACGCTTCAACTCTTCTCCAAAGTAAGCTTTTAATTCACTGGTTTCTTCTGGAGTTGGGTATCGAGAAGTAGAGAGTCGGAACATATAGGTCATTCGATCTTCTAAATTTGCGGGTGCCGCTTGGATGGCTCTATCTGCCAGTGCCCGACCAGCCTCGATAATTTGCGGATCATTCATGAGAATGAGTGCCTGCATGGGGGTACTCGTATTTTGTCTTTTTACAATGCAAAAATCACGAGAGGCAGCATCAAAAGTCATCATATTCGGTGGAGGTAAAGTCCTTTTCCAGAAAGTATACAATGACCGACGGTATAATTTACTCCCTGTATCCCGGACGTATCTAGAAGTACTACCACCACCACCGCCAGTAGTCTCTGCCCAAAGCCCCTCGGGCTGATAAGGTTTTACACTTGGTCCTCCAACTTGCTCCACCAATAAACCACCGATAGACAAGGCATGATCCCGAATCATTTCTGCTTCTAATCGTTTTCGCGGTGACCTTGCCAATAGGAGGTTTTCTGGGTCTTTTTCTAATAATTCTTTAGGGATGACTGAACTTTGTTGGTAGGTACTGGACATGGCAATGAACTTGACCATTTTTTTAACATCCCAGCCATCTTCTATGAATTTTACCGCCAAATAATCCAATAAATCTGGATGCGTAGGCAGGGAGCCCTGGTTACCAAAATCTTCGGGCGTGGCTACAATACCACGACCAAATAGCTGTTGCCATAAACGGTTAACCGTTACTCTGGCCATCAATGGATTATCTTCATCAGTCAACCATTCTGCCAGACCTAAGCGATTCGCTGGTAAATCTTCTTCAAAAGCTAAAACAGCTGCTGGTGTACTTGGCCCAACTGGATCGCCATAATTATCATACCCCCCACGATTTAGAACATAAGCCTGACGGGGTTTTTCCATTTCCTGCATCACCATTAGCTCAATATTCTCGACACTATCTATATTATTAATAAAAGAGAGCGTGCTTTCTATTTCTTCGTCTGTAAGGGTAATAAATGGTTCCGGTGTAACGCCATAATTGGGAATTAAGCCCTCTTCTGGAATATTATTAAAGAAGCTGTATAAACTGTAGTAATCTTTTTGGTAAATCGGATCATACTTATGATCATGACAGCGGCTGCACTCCATGGTTAGGCCTAAGAAAGCAATTCCGAAAGTCTGGGTACGATCTGCGACGTACTCTACTCGGTATTCTTCTGGGATAACACCTCCTTCTTGGGTGATTTTATGGTTACGGTTAAAAGCCGTTGCGATTAATTGTTCTCGTGTGGGGTTCGGTAACAAATCACCTGCTAGTTGCCAAGTGACAAACTGATCAAAGGGCATGTTCTTCTTGTAGGCATGGATCACCCAATCTCGCCAAGGCCACATTACGCGTTCTAAGTCATCCTGGTAACCGTGGGTATCTGCGTAACGTGCTAGATCTAACCATTTGGCCGTCATATGTTCCGCGTAAGCATCTGTTTCTAATAGATCATCGATCAGGTTTTCAACAGCGTCTGGAGATTCATCTTCCAGGAAAGCGTCCATTTGCTCCAATGTTGGAGGTAAGCCTGTCAAATCAAAACAAAGTCGTCTTAATAAATGTGCTTTATCTGCTTGAGGCGAAGGTGTAATTCCTGCCTTGTCCATTTTATTAAAAACAAAGCGGTCAATATCATTGCTTGCCCATCCTTTGTTATCTACCGCCGGAACACTAGGTTTTTGGGGCGGTATAAAAGACCAATGCTCTTTCCATTCTGCCCCTTCTTCAATCCATTGCTTGAGGATGGCTTTGTCGTAATCCGAGAGACTAAGGTTAGATTCTGGCGGAGGCATCATCATTTCAGGATCATCGGTATACATTCGCTCTATTAAAGAACTTTCTTCCAGAGATCCAGCTACAATTGCGTAATGATCTTTGGCATCTCCAAGCGCAGCAAAAGCCCCTTCCTTGGTATCTAATCTAAGCCCAGCTTCTCGGGAGTTGTCATCTGGTCCGTGACAGTGAAAGCACCGGTCAGAAAGTATTGGTTTTACGTGAAAGTTAAAATCAATCTTATCTGGCATTTTTTGCACAGCAAAGGCAGTTGCACCTTCCTCTACTTCGGCTGGATTGCAGCCAATCATTAGCAGGAGTAGGCCGAAAAAAAAGTATTTACTACGTAAGTTGAGCAACATAATTTTCAGGGTTTTCCTAAAGGAAAAATTCATTTTTTAAGGGAGTATTAAATTATTACTTTTCTAGAAGAAGATCAGACCCATCTATGAGTTTTTTTGTAATCGCATCTTAGATAAGATGGTTTTAAGAATTGAAAGTTCTTGTTCCTGTGTGATTGACACAAGAATATAAGTTTGATTTTGGTTTAGGAACTTATTTAATCTCTATTCATCAACGTATCAAAGCTACGCTACCACGTAATACACTCGTTTGCCCTAGAATATCCTCAAACTCAAGACTGTAGACATATACACCGGCCGACAATAATTGCCCTTGATAGAACCCATCCCAGGCTACGCGAGTATCTTCAGGCTCAAAATCTTGCCTTTCGAAAAGTAAATTACCCCAACGATCAAAGATTCGCATAGACCGTACGGTACCAATAATCTCCGGATTAACAAAGATTCGGAATTCATCATTCCGTCCATCGTTATTGGGAGAAAAAGCATTGGGGATGTATATATTTGATTCTAAGTCAAAACTAATACATTGGTTAAGGAGTGCCGTCCTCATATCTGGTTCTTCGATAACAATCTCATCTAAATAAGTACAACCATTTTCATCCGTGATCAAAAACTGGTAGGTACCTTCGCCTAAACCGGTAGGGTTTTCTAAATTAGTGACTGGAATACTCCATTCTATATTATAGTCTACTTCACTTTGAATATTGAGTTGAATACTAGCCGTTTTTGTACCAGGGCATTCCAAAGGAATAACTATCGGGTTAGCAATGGGGCCTACAGACTCAATATTGATTTCACCATTGATTGGGCCCGTACAATTCGCATCACTAAAAAAAGTAACGTCTAGCGTTCCTGCTTGGTTAATAGGCACAAAAAATGGTGTACTCGTAATGCTATCTCTAAATACTCGATTATCTCCTAATTGGTATTCTAATGCCCAGGGGGCTTGTCCAGTTAAATCAATGGGTACCTGTAAATTAGTACCCGGACACCAATCAAATACGCCACTTAGAGCGGCTTGTCCCTGCTCAATCAAAGTAACGGGTAGGTCAGCTATTAGCGTATCTTCACATAGGTCTGTAACCGTTACTCGATAGCTGCGTTCTTCTTCGGCAGAGAGTAATAATAAAGGATTTTCTCTGTTCCCTGTCTCCCAAAGATATCGATAGCCTCCCGTCCCTTCTAATAACTCTACTCCTACTTCTCCGGGCGAATCCAGACATAGTACGGTGGTATCGATGATGGCCTCCATTTCTACCGGGTCTTTTAAAAGCGCCAAAGTATTATCTGCGAGGGTACAATTACAGGCAAGATCAAGTTCAATACCTAATATTTCGGCTTGCTCATTTATATCGTCAGGAAAGGCTTCTATTGGAAAACTTATACTATTTGTATTGGCTGGGATAATAACAGGATTGGGTATATTAGGAAAGTCAACGCCAGCTTCAGCATTAGAATTTGTTGTAAACCGATAGGAGACCTCTAAATCTTGATCAAAACGCACTCTATCAGATCGCAAAAAGACAACTCTACCTTGATTGCAACCTTCAACCAAGATCTTACCAGCGCTAGCAATTTCTGGAATATATCTAACTTCTACTTGTGGCCCAATGTCAAAACTTTTCGCCTCCAAAAAAACAGCGGAATCTAATTTATCATCTCCTACATCTCCTACGACCAGACGGATGTTATACGTTTCACACGGTATTACTTTGAAAACAGCCTCTAAAACAACGGTAAACCCGTCATATTCTATCTCACTGGGATTACTCGGACTAAAAGGGATACGACACCTATTAGCATCTATTAACAACTCGTTTTTCACATAATACTCAGAATTGAATCGATGATTGACGCTATTAATAGCCACTAAATCATTGGTTTCAGGAATTAGCGCCACATTTATTGCTCCATTCTCATAGGGGCCATCAATTCCAGGGCCACTAACAAAAAAACCAAAAACATCATTAAAAACGGAACCTACAAATTCACAATACTCTTCCGAAGCAAATACATAACGAAAGCTAACGACTTCTTTTTGAGGCACAAAATCAAACTCAATTCCTACATTATCAAACAAAAAACTTGAAGCCAAACTTTTGAGGAAGACATCTTCATTGGTATCATTAAATTGCCCCGTCCAGCCTTCGCTAGTATTAGGGCCTTGTGCACCATCCACATTTCCTGTCGATAGTATTAATCCAGTCTCAATTCCTATATTGAGGGCACCACCTTCAAAAAAACCAAGCCCCTGAACATCTCCAATGCTACGAATGTTAGAAACATTGGCACAATCTCCTTTTATAAAAACCTCCTCAACCAAGCGTTCTACATTATCATCAGCAACCGCCGTAATCCCATTGACTAACAATGGAGGAAGGAAGTCATTCGTATTCCCGCTATGGAAACTCAGGCTCAATAATAAAATGGTGATGAATTGCTTTTTAAGGCTCATTTTTCTCGTACTGATGAAATAGTAGCATCTCTCAAAGTAATTGCTACTTTAGAGAAGAACAACTAAAAGCCTGGATTTATCAAACTGGCCTCCGTTTTTGTCGCACCAATGACGAATTCAACCCACTCTTATTTGGACCCAGACCGATTTTTAGTCTTTGATGCTATTGCTGTCCGCTTAATGCTAAATGCCTGAGGCGCACCATTGTTTACAGCAGCCACTAAAAATGTTTGTTCTCTATTCCGCAAGATTTGCAGATGTTTGGTATCAAAAGGCAAATAAAGTCCAGATTCAGAAGCAGGTATTACAGAAAAACCTCCTGCTCCATCTCCTTTCATAAAGAGACCAATGCCCGCATCATTTCGTGTAGTTTCAATTTCAGAACTGTATAAATTTCCAGCCAATAACAAATCTTTTAGGCCATCACCATCCAGATCTTTGGCAATGATGCTATTGGTAGCAGATATCTGGGCTTCTGATGGAAGTGCTTGAGGCTCGTATACTCCATTGCCTTTATTCTCCAGATACATGGATGCAAAAGTGTAGGCTTCATAATTCAAAGCCTCGTCTAACTTATTGGGACCGTAAACCTCATCCAAGGTCGCATCCGCAAAAAGATTATAACTCTCAAACTTCTTGGTAATAATAGGTACTTGTTCAGAAGAACAACTACGGCCACGGAGTGGGTATTGTTTACCAAAATTATAATAGCTCAATACGATATCTCGTGAACCATTTTGATCAAAATCCGTGTAATGGACTTCAAACGGCTCTTTTTCCGTTGCTTTATATTTATAGTTCAAGCCTAAATTACCCGCAACTAAGTCTTCATCTCCATCCCCATCCATATCCTCAGAAATGATACTGTACCACCAACCAGTAGAGTTTGGGAAAGCCGTTTTCTCTTTGGTAAATTTCCCGTTGTTATTTTTAAAAAAGGTAATAGGCATCCATTCTCCCACAACTACCAGATCCGTCTGTCCGTCTTGATCATAATCAGTCCAGGTGGCATCTGTAACCAGCCCCAGACTAATAAAATCGCGACCCTCCGTTTTGGTGACATCTGTAAAGTGTCCATTGTCATTACGGAGCAAACGACTTACTGCCGGAGATGGATAATCCCAAGGTACATGTCGGCCACCTACAAAAAGATCTAAATCTCCATCTGAGTCATAATCAAAAGGACGAACACATCCCCCACTATCTCGGAAGCGCGGTAATACATCCTGGGACTTTTTGAATTGCCCCTTACCATCGTTGAGATATAGTCGATCCTGGTATTGCTTATTTTGTTGAGGGAAAGCATTGCCACCACTGACTACATAAAGATCTAAATCTCCATCCTGATCAAAATCAATGAGTGCGGCATCCATATCTTCTTGTAGCTTATCTTGATCGAAGACCGGTGTTTTAGTACTGGTGAATTGAGCATCAGCTGTTTGCAAATAAATCACACCAGCCTGACCAACAGCACCGCCAAAATAAAGATCCTCTAAGCCATCTCCGTTGACATCACCTGTAGCCATAGCTGGTCCAAAAGCAGACATCCGATGTGGTAATAAAACCTGCTTGGCGTAATCATCAAAATTATTCTCTTCATGCTTAAAGTCGAGGTTCAAGTCTGCATTAACAAATAGGAAGTCACGTTCAGCTTCTTTTGCTTCAGATGCTCTTTTAGCTCCCGCAAAATCTATACTCAGCAATTGATTTGGTGTAATATTTTTAAGCTTCGTCTCACTTTGGTCAGGCCAAGTGACTACTAATTCGTCTACCCTATTGGTCCCTTTAAGTCCAAAATGAACGGTCTGCTCAGAAGTAGAGTACATCCCACGAACATTGGTCAATTCCTGCCACTGACTTTGATCGCCATACTTGATTTTAACGCGAGCTCCAAGTAGTGTGGACGCATCTTTGGTATTCTTCAAGGCTACTCGTAAATAATTATTCCCCTCTTTTTGTTGGGCATTATTTTGATAGATGTAAGCGGGTTCGTTGATGTTATTAACAACCAAATCTAAATCTCCATCCAAGTCTAAATCGGCGTAGGCCGACCCATTGGAAAAACTGGCCTGATTCAAGCCCCAGTCTTCCATTTTTTTGGTAAAAGTTAGATCTCCATTATTTTGAAAAACGTAGTTTTTTAGTTTCTCAGAAGGAATCTGCTTCATGGCTTCGTCTAAATCCAGGATATCCCAAATACTGACATCTCCAGCGTTGGGATTTTTGGCGACCCATTCGTTAATGGTTTTCTCGACGTATTTAGGGAAGGATTTGGAAGCATCTGAATTCCGAATATCTCTCAACAAGCCATTGGTAATGTAAATATCTTTATACCCATCATTGTCTAAATCCGCGAAAAGGTTAGACCAGCTCCAATCTGTACTAGGCACATTAGCCATTTGAGCAATATCCGATAGGATCAGCTGTCCATTTTGATCCACACCTTGATTGAGATGCAGGCTATTAAACATATATTGGTAATGTCCTCCGTCTGCTACGACCTTCCAAAAAGAAGCGGGATTCATGGCACTCATATTGGCTTTTAGCCTAAAGTTATCTTCTGCCACCATATCTAAGACCATGACATCTAACCAACCATCATTGTTGATGTCGGCTGCATCAACCCCCATGCTATAAAAAGAAATATGCCGGGTAGCTTCTTTGATTTCTTCCTTAAAAGTCCCATCCTTTTGATTGATCAAAAGAAAATCAGGTGCTTCATAATCGTTGGCGATAAAAAGATCCGTCCAACCGTCGTTATTCAAGTCACTAGCCGTTACGCTATTCGGATAAGCAGTACGGTGAACACCGGCAGCTTTGGAAACATCCACAAATTTGGCACCATCATTCCGGTACAAGCGCATAGCGTATTCCTCTTTTTTGAGGTCTTCGCCAAAAAGGGCTGAGTAATTTCCTGGATTGGGTGGCTGGTTGAGTAAAAATAAATCGAGGTCGCCATCTCGGTCATAATCCAAGAAAGTAGCGTGACGCGTACGGCCATCGTCATCTAAACCATAGATTGCGGACTGCTCTTTAAAGGTGCCATCTTTTTGATTGATGTATAATTTATTTTTGCGTAAACCTGGTTGATCATCATAAAGCTCCCGAGTCACATAAATATCTGGCCAATGATCGCCATTTACATCCGCAACTAATACCCCTGAGGACCATCCACCATTGTTTTGGATTCCAGCAGCTTCTGTCTGCTTAGCAAACTTCATATTGCCTTGGTTCATATATAGTTGATCGGCAACTAAATTACCGGCAAAATATAGATCAGGCAGCCCATCTTGGTTAAAATCACCAACTCCGACACCACCACCACCGTAGTAGTTGGAATAGATTAAAATATTATGGTCCTTTTCATCTACTACTAGATTATTGAAATCCACGCCCGTGTCACTTGGTTTTTTAAGTGTAAATAATGTAGCGGGGCTTTGAGCTACAAGTGCCACGGAGCAGAAAACCAAAATCATCGTTTGCCAAAATATCTTCATATCTCTTCGGTTTTATTGGAATGAACCTATAAGCTATCTAACGTCGAAAAAATCTAAGATAAGTGCAAATTAATCAGGAACTTTTTTTCTTTCAAAAAATGTTAGTGTTTTAGGTCTAAAAGCCACACGAATGACGATTTTCAGACGTTATATTTGTGTTATTCACACAGTTAAGTATTAGTTATGATGGATGATTTAGGCATTGTATTATCAGGCGGTGGCGTTAAGGGCGTTGGCCATATTGGTTTTCTACAAGCCCTAAAAGAATACGGTATAGAACCTAAATATATAGCCGGCACTAGTGCAGGAGCATTAGTTGGAGCCCTTTATGCAGCAGGGTACGACAGTAAGGAAATGATGGAGTTTTTCAAAGAGACGCCCCTCATAAGTTGGATGTATTACTCGACCAGTAAGCCTGGCTTATTGGACACCAATAAGTACCGGGTTCATTTTGAGAAATACCTACCCAATAATGCTTTTGATGAATTAGAAAAGAAGCTCATTATCATGACCACTGATATTGAAAGTGGCATATCTGTTGCACATTCTACAGGGCCCCTCATCAAGCCCCTGATGGCATCTTGTAGCGTCCCTCTAATTTTTAGTCCAGTCAAAATTGACGGAAAATTACATGCCGATGGTGGTGTGATGAATAATTTTCCGGTGGAGCCACTGCAAGAATTAGGCGTCCCTAAAATACTAGGGAGCTATGTCTGTAGCACCCTACCCGCAGATCCTAAAAGTCTTTCTTCTTCTGTAAAAGTTATGCTTCGAGCTTTTGATTTATCTCAGGAAGCTCTTTGTGTGCATAAATTTCATCAATGCGATTATGTCATTGCGCCAAAAGATTTATGGAAAGTTGGTTTTCTAGATTCTAAAGCGGTGAATATGGCCTATGACATTGGTTATCAATCCACCCTTGCCAACATTGATCAAATCATAGATGCTTTGAATTTAGATCCGAGTTTGAAAAAGCGGCCTGTCCTGGCTCCGTCTAACTATTTATTAGAAACCCTCCCTGAAGGGGAAGTTTCAGAAAATGAAAATAAAGAAAAGACCAGTTCAAGCTATTTTGATATTTGGCCCCTAAATTGGGCATTTAGTAAAGCAGAGCAAGAGAAGGCTTAAGGCTGTAAGCTTTAAAACAAATTCTCAGAAATGGCTTGTAACGACTTCAAGAGTTTCTCTTTTTTCCGAAAGGAGACGGGCACTTTGCTATGATCACTTAAGACCAACTGACCACCATCTGCTTTATCAAATCGGATGATGTGTTGTAGGTTGACTAAGTGAGAATGGTGGCAACGTATAAAGCCAAAATCACCAAATAACTTCTCGTACTCCTTCAAATTAATCGACGTAGTAATCGTTTTCTGCCCCTGGATAATAAAGTGGGTATAACCTCCATCTGCCTGACAATGTAGAATATCTTTAATCTGTATGACATACAAACTATCCGCATCTTTCAGCACTACTTTCCGATCTTGTTTGGTCTGAATCTGCATATTTTCAAGCAAAGTACCTATGCCTGTCTGCACTCGCCCATTCTTACGTGCTCGATTGACGGACTCAACCAGACGTTCTGGTTGAATAGGCTTCAATAAATAATCAATCGCACTCAAGCGAAAAGCTTCGACTGCATACTGATTATAAGCGGTTACAAAAACGACCTGAAAATCCACTTTCCCCAGTTGCCTTAACAGATCCAGACCAGTCCCGTCCTGCATTTCAATATCTAAAAAAACCAGGTCAGCAGTCTGCTCTTTAATTAATTGCTGGCCACTTCTTACACCATCTGCTTCTCCGATCACTTCGACATCAGGACAGAACAATTGTAGCATTTGACGGAGGCTGGACCGGGCTTTGGATTCGTCATCAATAATTAGAATGCGCATAAGTTTTTATTTATTGATATGATGAGTTGTTGAATTTTAAGAAGTTATTCTATTGGTATTTTAAAAATAATTTCTGCTGATTTTTCAGGTTTAATAATTTGAATAGGCTTACGCCAAATTTTATTGATAATTTTTAGTCTTTGTTCGCTTAATTGAATCGCAGTTGTTTCTTTTAAATTTATTTTTTTAGAAAAATCCTGCCAACCGTTGTTGGTAATCATCAATAAGATAAGGCCTTTCTCTTTTTTAATTTGAATTTTTATCCAGGCATTATTCACTTTATTAAATTGCCCCTGCTCAATTACAGTCTCAATAAAAGGTTGAATTAAAAAAGGTGGAATAAAAGTCTTCCAAATCAATATCGAAGATGCTACGTCAATTTCAAAGTCAAATAAGTGCTCGAATCGCAACTGTTGAATGGAGAGATAATGCTCCAACATTTGTACTTCGCTTGCGACTGTCACTTGAGTCTCTTGCGCATTGGCTAACACTACCCGCATCAAATGGGCAAATTTAGATAAGTATTGAAGGGCCAGGATTTTATCCTGCTGATCAAACAATAAACTTTGAATAGAAGATAAGGCATTAAACAAAAAATGAGGATTCATCTGTAAATGCAACAGTTCCTCTTTGGCTGTTTGTATTTGAAATTGCTGTTTCAGCTGGTTTTGTTTCCACCATAAAAATAAGGTCCCCGAAAACAGTAGCAATAAAATCAAAGCAAAACCTAATTTGATCCAATTTTGCTGCCGAGTCAAAGTAAGCCGTTTTTCTAGGTAAAGGGAGTCTATACTGGCTAAATCATCTATTACTTTTTCCTCTTTTTGTTTAGGGATAACCGCATCCTCCAATGGCATTTGCACTTGCCCAAATGCGCCATTTAAACTGATCAAAAGTATCCAAAAGATGCTGTATTTCATGTGTGTTTCCTGACGATTTCATTAATAAAAGTGATCAGGTGAACAGCTAACGCGTTCCACCTGACCCATAAAAACGTCCCTAGGATTAAAGATTAATCTTTATTGTACTATAAAACTTTTCGTTTCTGTTCTTCCCGTTTCATAAGTTAACCTTAAGAAATAGACGCCTGCTTGCCAGTCAGATACTTCTAAGCTAGTTTGGATTGTTCCAGCAGGAATTTGATTCGTAGCCGCAGGAAGCAATTGTCCGAGTCTGTTATATACGGTCAAGCGTACGGCTTGTTTTGGTGCTTGTGCTAGCCTAATTGTCAGTTGATCCGAACTTGGATTGGGAAAAATCACGCTAGGTGCCTCTTTATTGATTTCCAAATTTGGACTTTTTGTAATGGCTTGTGCCAAGACCAAATTATTGTTAGTCGTGGTAGAATTAGAGAATCGAGCACCGATATATATATTATCAATCGCGATATCGCTGCGGCCACCACTTCCTGTGGTTCCGATAATTCTGATCCGAGTAGCATTGGTCGCATAGCCAGTTAAATTCACTTCTGCATCATACCATTGATCTCCTTGGTCTCCACTTCTATACCAGGCTGCTTCGCCCCAGGTCTGTCCACCATCATCAGAAAGTTGTATTTCTAAGCTTCCCATTTGATTGCCATACATATGGTATTGGAATCTGAATACAGGATTGTTTACATTACTAAGGTTTAGACATCTTTTGGTACTTAGGATGGCTTTCTTTCCTGGATTCCCAGCACCACTTGACTCTATATAACGGTATCGAATTCCTTCGGCCGCCATGCTTGGTCCCGTGTTATTAGTTGGCGTATTCCCTCCTCTCCGTTTCCAATTGATATCATCATCATCGGTATTTTGCTTAAAAATCCCAAGGCCTGAATCCAAACTTAAGATATAGGGCCAGCCTCCATTTTTAGTATTGGTACAGGGAAGCGCAGTCCCAACAAAGACTTGTCCTTCATCGGTACAGGCATTTGCATCCGTTACGGTATAAGCATAAGTACCAAACCCAACACCCGTGAGGTCCTCCGTAGTCGCTCCGTTGGACCATGCGTAGGTATAGGGTCCAAGGCCCGTAGAGATGGTCAAATCTACACTTCCATCTGTACTAGATGCCGTGCTAGCAGTAGTGGCAATAGCACTTGCGCTCACTCCAGGCACTTCTTCTATCGTAAAAGCAACACTATCCATACAAGCCACACCATCCTCAACTTTCACCCAATAAGTCCCTGTTCCAAGATTACTTAATGAATTAACACCAGTATCTCCAGTAGACCACGTGATTGATAAAGGGCTACTTATATTAGTAGAAATAGCTAGGGATGCATCTCCTCCATTGCTGATTGAGCCACAAGTATAATCTGTTTTTGAAACCGTAACAGATAGCAAGTTCGTGCAAACTACCTGGGAGCTTCCCTCTCCTATCCAGACATCATCTACAGCGATGTCTCCTTCTTCGCCACCATTAAAGCCAGCGACTAGCCGAATTACTACATTTTTTTCACCAGCAAAAGCGGACAAGTTAACCGTGGCAGTCTGCCAACTGTTCCCTTGATCTCCATTGAGATTAAAAGCTACGCCACTGGCATCATAGTACGTACCGCCATCAATACTCACTTGTACTCCCAACTGCGTAATATCAGCTCCCCACATATGGTAATCAAACCGAATTTCAGGATTACTTAAGTTAGAAAAATCAAAGCATGGACTTTCTAAAGTAGCTACGCCATAAGCATAAATATTATTAGGATTAGGAATCAGATTAGCTTCAGCATAGGCATATTGTTGTCCTTCGGATGCGGCGCTTGGTCCAGTATTAGCAGTAGGTGTTGGACCGCTATTAATAGCAAACTCACCTAAGGTGAAAGTGCTATAATAAGGCAAGGTTTTCCATTGTCCAAAGCCATTTTCAAAACCTTCTGAATAAGGAAATTGGCCAATAGATTGTAAGCAATTTGAATCATTGGCACAGCCCAAATAATTGCGGTCATTCAAGGCACTGTA
>CAXIDD010000016.1:0-18694 GCA_964021975.1 uncultured Saprospirales bacterium
TCCAATAAATAAAATCTTTCGTAAGCGATCATTTTTCTGGCTTAAAAATTGTTTCTGGTCTCGCCATGCTCGAATAAAAATAGCCATCATCGCTCCAGATAGCAACAAATACAAGATGCTTTTTATTAATTTAGGCTCGGGATCCGTAAAACCAAATTTGGGAAAGGCTGTAAGGAATAGTCCCAATCCAAAAATGATAATTGTTCGGTATATTATCTTCCTACTTAGTTGAGCCATTGGCACACCGTTACTCTTTCGCTTGCCCAAGGCTAGGGCAATAGAAACCCCTACAATGAATAAAAAGAATGGGAAAACCCAGTCTGTAGGAGTGACACCATGCCAATCTGCATGTAATAAAGGTGGATAAACATTGGACCAACTGCCCGGGTTGTTTACCAAAATCATTCCTGCAATGGTCATGCCCCGGAAGATATCTAGGGCAAGTACTCTGTTTCCTGTCTGCATGGTCGTTTTGTTGAAAGGTTTTTTAGTCTTTTTTATCGCTGAGTAAGGAGGATGGACCGAAGTTAAGTAGTTTTTAAACACCTTCAAAATATAAGTGGTGAAGGAACACTTGAATTAACCAGTCGTTTTTCTAAAAACAAGACATAGGTTCAGAACAATAAGTCCAAATTTTATTTATTTTTGTGGGCTTTTCAAATTAAGGCAAAAGACTTCGTCAAAATCGAAAGATTATTTTTTAGTTTTACTAATCATTACAATTTAACGAGATAAAATATGAGTACACAGAAGATAATATATACAAAAACAGACGAGGCCCCGTTTTTGGCTACCCACTCTTTTTTACCCATCGTTCAAGCTTTTACCAAGTCTGCTGGTGTAGAAGTGGAAACAAGAGATATTTCTCTTGCAGCTAGAATTTTGTCTGCATTTCCAGATTTTCTTTCTGCGGATCAAAAAGTATCTGATGACTTAGCAGAACTAGGGACATTAGCTAAAAAACCGGAAGCTAATATCATTAAATTACCCAACATCAGTGCTTCTGTACCTCAGTTGGTTGCTGCTATTGAAGAGCTCCAAGCTAAAGGGTTTGCTATTCCTGACTATCCTGAAGAAGCAAATACCGAAGAAGAAAAGACCATTAGAAGTCGCTACAACAAGATTAAAGGAAGTGCAGTAAATCCAGTACTGAGAGAAGGTAATTCAGACAGACGCGCTCCAAAGCCTGTCAAGGCTTATGCTCGAAAGCACCCGCACAGAATGGGTAAATGGACCGCTGATTCCAAATCTCATGTGTCTACCATGTCTTCAGGAGATTTCAAATCCAACGAAAAATCAATTACTATTCAGGCTGATACTACCGTGAAGATCCAACATGTAGATCAGACCGGAAAGAAAACCGTCCTTAAGGATAACCTGGCTTTATTGGCGGGTGAAATTCTTGATGGAACCTTCATGAGCAAAAAAGCTTTGCTTAGCTTCTTAGAGGAAAACATTCAGGATGCAAAAGAAAAAGATGTACTATTTTCATTGCATATGAAGGCGACCATGATGAAGGTCTCTGATCCTATCATATTTGGTCATGCTGTTAGAAGTTTCTTTGCGCCAGTCTTTGCAAAATATGCGGATACCTTTGAAAAAATCGGGGTAGATGTAACCAATGGTTTTGGTGACTTGATTGCCAAATTAGAGGAGCTTGATGCTGCTAAAAAAGCGGAAATCCTTGCCGCTATCAATGCCTGTTATGCCGATCGCCCAGATCTAGCTATGGTTAATAGTGATAAAGGAATCACCAATTTGCATGTACCAAGTGATGTGATTATTGATGCTTCGATGCCCGCAATGATCCGTACTTCAGGGCAGATGTGGGACAAAAATGGTGAGCAAAAAGATACAAAAGCAGTTATTCCAGATAGTAGCTATGCTGGTATTTACCAAGAGACCATTGATTTCTGTAAGGAGCACGGAGCCTTTGATCCTACCACGATGGGTAGTGTGCCTAATGTAGGTTTGATGGCACAAAAAGCTGAAGAATACGGTTCTCATGACAAGACATTTGAGTTGGCAGCAGATGGGACAGTAGAAATTGTTGACGATGCTGGAAATGTCCTAATGTCACACAATGTAGAAGCAGGCGATATCTGGAGAGCCTGCCAGGTGAAGGATTTGCCTATTCAGGATTGGGTTAAATTGGCGGTTAATAGATCTAGATCTAGTGATACTCCAATCGTTTTCTGGCTAGACGAAGCCCGCGCCCACGATAGAGAATTAATTAAGAAAGTAAATAAATATCTAGGTGATCATAATACGGATGGATTGGAAATTCATATCATGCCACCTCCTGCCGCAACTAGATTTTCATTAGATAGAATCAAAGATGGTAAGGATACCATTTCAGTAACCGGAAATGTACTTCGAGACTATAATACCGACTTGTTTCCAATTTTAGAGGTAGGTACAAGTGCTAAAATGCTTTCCATCGTTCCATTAATGAATGGCGGCGGATTGTTTGAAACAGGTGCTGGAGGCTCTGCACCTAAGCATGTCCAACAGTTCGTTTCAGAAGGACACTTAAGATGGGATTCTCTTGGTGAGTTTTTGGCACTAGCCGTTTCTTTGGAACACCTCGGATCTACATTCGATAATGCTGGCGCGGTCATCCTAGGGAACAGCTTGGATAAGGCAACTGCAGAATTTCTGCAGAATGATAAATCGCCTTCCCGAGTAGTGAACGAACTTGATAATAGAGGTAGTCATTTCTTCTTAGCAAAATATTGGGCAGAAGCACTTTCTGAGCAAAACGAAAACAAAGCTTTGCAAGAGAAGTTTACAACTGTAGCAGCTGAATTAGCAGCAAAAGAGGATGTAATTCTTCAAGAACTCCTTGATGCCCAAGGGGCGCCGGTTGATATTGCAGGATATTACTATCCAAAGACAAGTTTAGTTAATGCCGCAATGAGACCAAGTCAAACATTAAACGGTATTTTAGATAACATCTAAATATACTTGAACTTGAAAAGGGGAGGAGTTGAGGAGTGAACAGCATAGCTTCAACTCTTCAACTCCTCAATAAAATCAGTATCCACTTTATGGCGAACCCACATTTAGACCCTACTGGAGATAATTTTAATGATGAAGAGCAAAATGTCGATCAGGCATTAAGGCCAAAGTCTTTGGGGGACTTTAGTGGACAACAGAAAATTGTAGATAACCTTAGTGTTTTCATTACGGCTGCCTCTCAACGCGGGGAAGCCCTAGATCACGTATTGCTACATGGCCCTCCTGGATTAGGGAAGACTACTCTTTCTCATATCATAGCTAATGAATTGCAGGCAGAGATGAAGATGACTTCTGGTCCTGTTTTGGAAAAGCCTGGAGATTTAGCAGGATTACTGACCAATCTTGACGATGGAGATGTCCTGTTTATTGATGAGATCCACCGATTGAATAATGTAGTTGAGGAATATTTATATTCTGCAATGGAGGATTATCGGATTGATATCATGATCGATACTGGGCCCAATGCCCGTAGTATCCAGATTACCTTGAATCCGTTCACTTTAGTAGGCGCAACAACTCGGATGGGATTGTTGACGGCTCCTATGAGAGCTAGGTTTGGGATCAATTGTCATTTGGATTACTACGATATTCCAACCTTAGAACGGATTATCAAGCGTTCTGCCAGTATCCTGAATGTACCTATTACGGATGATGGCGCCGCTGAAATAGCTCGACGAAGTAGAGGCACGCCTCGAATTGCCAATGCTTTGCTCCGTCGGACCCGAGATTTTGCTCAAGTCAAAGGCAATGGTACCATTGATTTGACGATTGCTAAATATGCACTCGAAGCATTGAATGTAGACGAAGGTGGCCTAGATGAAATGGACAACCGAATCCTTTCGTCCATTATCACCAAGTTTAAAGGTGGTCCAGTAGGTTTAACAACGATTGCTACGGCTGTTGGTGAAGAAGCGGGTACCATCGAAGAAGTACATGAACCTTTCCTGATTATGGAAGGATATTTGCAACGGACACCACGCGGACGGGAAGCAACAGAAAAAGCTTATCGACATTTAGGAATTGTTCCTCCAGGTAGAGCAGGACAACTGTTTTAATAAAAAAGGGAAGTGCATATAGAATGCCCTTCCCATAATAACAGAGGATGATTTTTATTCTTTAAGTGTCAAAAAATTAACTTTTATTTTTTGCCTTCTCTCAATAGCCAAACCTGTCTACTGCAGGTAGATTCAAATAGCTTCTTACTGTTTTCGTAGAAAAATATCTCCGCTGACCGTTTGCAACTGAACTAAATTCCCACCACCATTAAGGCTAGTATTGATTTTTTTAGAATAAGACGTACTCTTATCGTCTAATTTGACCGATTCCAGGTCTGTATAAATCTCTCCGGTAACAGATTTGACATTAAGGTCTTTACGGCTCTTAGAGGATAAAGCAAGGTCAATAAACCCAGAAATAGATTTTGCTTTGATCCCACCTTGCCAGTTTGGAATTTCTATATCCCCTGAGATGGTTTTAACATCTAAGACCACATTTGATGGCGCAAAAATTTCGTAGGAAAACTCCAGGCAATAGCAGTCTTGATTAGTATTTTCACAGCTCCAACAATTGTGTTCTTTTTTAGATTTAGAATCCATATTTTTAAAACCAGTCTCAATAGCAAGGGTGCCACCGCTTTTATCAACCTTTTGGTCATACCATTGCTCAAAGTCATCTTCACTATATTTGAAGGTTGTTTTAAGTACAATTTCGTTTTTGTTCCAATTGGTTATTTTAATATTCCTAGCAAATTTTAGATTCATATTTGCTGTTTTGCTAGTAGGAATAGCGAAGCTCTGTTCTGAGGTCTTGGTCTTTTGTCCAAATAATAAGATGGGGCAAAGAAGGCCTATGATTAATAATAAACGCATAGTCAGGTGATTTTTAAGGTGAAGTTGAATCATCTGTACAAAAGTGTATTTCACTGTCTTTTGTACAGACACGTTTCGTTTAAATTATTTACGTAAGTAGATCTCGCCAGCAATATTTTTGAGTTTTAGCTCTGCTCCTCCGCCATTGAGTGGTAACTCGATAGTACGGTTGCCATAATTTTTCATACCATCTTTAGATTTTACCAAATCATAATTGGAGTAAATTTCACCAGTAACGGTTCTTAGCACAACATTAGCCTTTTCACTCGCACCTAATTTGACATCAATAACCCCGCTAATATTAGAGATATAAGTCGGTTTACTTTGGGTTAATTTGTTAAAAATAACTTCAATGTCTCCTGAAGTAGAGCTTGCCGTGATGGGCCCACTCACCTGATCCAAATAAACGTCAGAGTTCTTTGAAGCCACTTCTATTTCGCCGGATACTTTAGAGATTTTAAAGTCACCTCCGGTCCAATTGGTATCTTCAATTTTAATATTCATACCACTTGGCACTTTGATTTTATAGGTGCCAGAATGACTTCGTGCTTTGACCAGGTGCATAATACTGCCATCCTTGGTCATTTCCATCCCTGCTCCGGTATTATCGGAGGCATTGTTGTATAAGGCTTTGAGTCCTTTAGCACGTTCTGGGATTGCTGGAAGGTTTTCTGTTTCTAGGCTTATTTGAGAACTATTGCCACCTTCAATAATTAAATCACAATCATCAATAACAATATGAAGGGTTTTAACACCACTAGCAGAAAAGTCTTTTTTGATTTGTGCAAAAGTGCTTAAACAAAAGCATAATAAGCAGGTCGTTAATAAGGATAATTTCAACATTTTTTTTGTTTTTGTATGTTTTACTATTGGATAATATTTAAAATAGCCAAACCTGTCTACTGCAGGTAGCTTCAAATAGCTTCTTAGATCAGGACTTCAATACCTTTTGCAGCTTGATCTTTAACCACGGGAATAATGGTATCTCGTTGGAGTAAATCTTCTAATTTAGGTATTGCCTGCCCCGCTTTGAGTTTCACTAGCGCTTCAATGATACTTATTTGAACGAGTGGTTCAATCTCACTTTCAAGTGCTTGAATTAAACCCAGAATAACTTGTTGGGAAGCAGGAAACTGACTCAAAGCCTCACAAGCAGTACTGCGTACATTAACATTTTCATCGTTAAGCAAGCGATCAATTAAAGCCTCTATAATTTGTGGGTCAATACTTTGAGCATGAGTTTGTACTTTGCTCATCGCTTTTATACGTTGACTTGCAGATGGTTGGTCCAGCATGGAAAGGGTTAATAATTGCTGCGTTTTTTGCATTTCTTTAGCTAGAAAGGCAATTTCTGCTTGCTGTTGCTGATTTTTCATCAATACCACACCCAAGCAAGCATCAATTAATAACAGGCCAATTGCGGCGGCACTACGCCAACTAAAATCCAAGCTAAATTTTGATTTTGTTGAAGTCGCTAACTGTTCTTCTTGCTGATTTAAGAGCCAGTCATTAAAGTTGTTTTTCAAATTGGTACTCGGAGACTCCCAAGTAATTTGATCCATTTCTTGGTAAATGCGAGTATATGCTTCAAATAACTCAAGAGCTTCCCTATTGTCAGCAAGATCAGCTTTTAAATGCTGTTTTTCTGCTTCACTTAATTCATGGTCGAAGTAAGCTTGGATTCGTGTTTCTATATTACTGTTCATAAGTGATCAATTTTAAAAAACTGCTCGCGTAAAGCTTGCATTGCTCGATGTACGCGTACTTTGGCAGCGCCCTCGCTGATGTTCATGATTTGGGCAACTTCCTTGAGTCGTAATTTTTGCCATTTGGATAAAACTAAGATTTCTTTTTGCTCCGGTTGTAAGCGATTTAATGCTTGACGAAGCTGGATTTGATGCTCATTAGTTTCAATTTTATTGAGGACAGAAGGTGCCTCTATAGCTACGGTCTCGACTTTACTATATTGGTCTACAAAAGGCCCCATCTTTTGATATTGATCTGCGTAAATATTCCGGGCAATCTGGTAAATCCAGCTGCGAAAATTCTTTCCGACTTGATAGGAGGCTTTGTATTTGAGCAGGCGTTCGAATACGCTTTGCGTTAAGTCTTCACTGAGCATTTTTTGCTTGGTTAGCCGCAAAAAGAAATTATAAATAGCCAGGTGATAGCGCTCAAAGAGTACAGCACATGCTTCTAATTGCCCCTGACTTAGCTTTTGCATCAAAGCTTCATCGGTTGGCACCGTTTCTGCAGCTATAGACCTGATCTTTCGTTGGGTCACCGTATTGGGTTTCTTAAACATTCGTTGATCCTTTGTGCCATACTGTAAAGTGTGTGTATTGGCGTTTTCAATAGGGGATACCTACACTTTTGGAAATGGTTACAGGAAAGTTAAAGAAAAGTTATCTAATGATGTATGAAGGGGAAAAAAGGGAGCATTGATTGGTCAAAGGGGTTTACGATAAGCAGACTTTGCTATACGATTCAAAGAGAGTCGAATGCGCAAAGCTGTGTCCCCTTGGCGACCGACCTACTGATATCATGCGAAGCGTGATCGTCAGTAGTCGGGGAATGAAAAGTACGATGATTACTCACAAATTGGGAGTGAATAACCTTGAGGGCTTATTCACCATTTTTTACCTTTTACACCTAATCTCTCAACAAAGGCTGCTGGTTTTCAAAATCATAAAGTGTCAATCGTCTTAAATCATAGGCTGCTAACCAGAAAGTACGAAGAGCGGCAATGTAACTTCGTCGAGCATTGGCTTCTTCATTAATAGCCAAATTGAGATCGGTTACATCAATTTTGCCTATCCGATAGCGCTTGCGGGTAATGTCAAGACGTTTTTGCCCAATTTCATAAGAGCGTTCTGCTAAAACAGCTTGTTGGCGGACTTGCTGAAACTGCTGCACTTTAATGCGGATTTCTTGATCAAATTGGATCTCATCTTGCTGTACCGACATGCGAATTAGGTCCGCATTTGAAGCTGCGATTTCGAGCCTAGCTTGTGTCTTGCCCCAATCGGCGATGGGTACACTTAGTCCAATTCGTACTTGTTCTTGATTAAGTGGTGCATTATATGCATCTCCTAGATTAGGAGCGGTTTGCGATAAACCAAAAGAAGCAAATACATCTGCGCTAAATCCAGTCTCTCCTCGGGATTGAGCAATATTCCGATCTGCTTCCATGATCCGTCTTCGAAAAGCAATCGTTTGACTGCGGTATTTATTGGCCATCTCTAAAGCCAAATCTTGATCAATTAAATAATTGGGTAATTCATAAGGAGGAACTAGGTTAAAAGTAGTAGGTGTACGGATACCTAGAAAGTTCCTTAATTGTTCGGCGTTATTTTGCAGGTTAAATTGACTTTGGGCCAAGTTAGTTTCCGCATTACGGGCATTCAATTCAATTTGTAATAGCTCTGTTTCGGCAATCTTACCAACGTCAAATCTACTTTTAGAAATTTGATAGAGAGTGTCAGCATTGGCTTTATCTCGGATAGAGGCTTCTACATTGAGCTGTGCAATCAATACATCAAAGAAACTTACGGCAGCTTGATAAGCAATATTTGCTTGATCTTCACTGTACTCTCGTTGGGACTCTTCGTAGCGCAGCGGCTCAATTTTTTTGTCCCATTTTAAAGCATTAAATCCCAGGATTGGCTGGATTAAACCTACAGATATAGGAGTTGAGAGATAGGAACTACTGCCTGGATTATTATCATTCTTAAAGATATCAATCCGCGATAAACCCGTACTAGCAAAAACAGTACCCCCCGTTAAGGCAATACTTTGTTGCAAGCGTATATCAACACCATTTCGCATTAGTGCTCGACGTAAGAAAATATCACTACCATCCGGCAAAGTAATGGCATCAATAGTTCGATTGAGGTTGGGTAAATTGGCGTCCAGGGTAATTTGTGGTTTATAGTTTGCCAGAAAAGACTGGTAACGCCAATAATTGTTGTTTAGGCCTAATACCATAGTGTCTCTTTGACTCCATGTAAAACTTGTAAAGCATAAGAAAGAAAAACAGAAACAGATATATTTCAACATGATCGGGTTGTTTAGGAATTGAAAATCACTTTTCGAATTTATTGATTTTTAATTCTGAGGGTGATATAAAATGAACGATCATTTTTTATCACCCCTAAGGTTTAGGTACGTAAAGCAGTAATAGGATCGAGTAGGGCTGCCCTTCGAGCAGGAACAATTCCAAAAATCAGGCCCACTGCACTAGAAACGCCGAAAGATAATATAATAGACCAGGCAGAGATTATGGTTGGTATTTCTGCTGAACTAGCAATAATATTAGCTGCAATGACTCCAAGGAAAATACCAATTATGCCACCAAGCAAACTGATAAAGACAGCTTCAGAGACAAATTGTTGTATAATGTCTTTCTGAGTAGCCCCTAAGGAACGTCGAATGCCAATCTCTTTGGTCCGCTCCAGTACAGAAGCCAGCATAATATTCATGATACCAATACCACCAACTAGTAAAGAAATACCAGCGATGGCGGCAAGGACAAAGTTGAAGGTGTCCTGAGTCTTTTGCTCTTGTTCTAAGAGTAGTTCTGGCACTTGGAATTTATAATACGCGAACTCAAAGTGTTTACGGTATAAAATACGAGCCATTAGATCTGCGCTAGCTTGAAGTTTTTGAGAATCCTTCATTCGGATCGTCACTTTATCCAGTTGGTGAATATTCCGACCTGAATTATTACCTCGATTTTGGCGGCTATTTCGACCAACCAGCTGTTTAAAGAAGTTACTTCGGTCTTTGAAGCGAACCAACAAGGTATTAACGGGAACATAGATATCTTCATTTAGGTCCCTTAAACCTAAAGATTCCAAACTCTCGTTATTCAAACTTTTAGATTCTAATACACCAATTACTTTCAACCAGACATTATTACTTTTGATGAAG
This sequence comes from uncultured Saprospirales bacterium, assembly GCA_964021975.1. Classification (GTDB taxonomy): domain Bacteria; phylum Bacteroidota; class Bacteroidia; order Chitinophagales; family Saprospiraceae; genus DATFKA01. Next base: position 9,822 of record CAXIDD010000016.1, read on the forward strand.
TTGCCTAAGGCTTCTTCTTTACTAAAGAAACGCTTTTCCACGTCACTCCCAATTATACAAACAGAACTCGCATTCTTGAGATGATGGGGACTGAAAAAGGAGCCCTTAGCTAGCTTTAAATTATTTAATTCAAAATAAGGGTTGTCTATACCAATACAACGACCTTTACGTTGTTGCTCTTTATAAATAAGATTGGTATTCAATTCAATTTCTGGACTAATTAATTCAATGCCGGGTACGATTTTCTCAATAGCTGCAATATCTGTCATTCGGAGACCCGGAGAAAAAGGTTTCTTGTTATTATCATTACTAGTACCTGAATCCTCTTCCTCCTCTACATCTTCCATTTCATTAGGTTGCAGAGACTCGATTACAATGTTATTGACTCCGATGAGTTTCATTTGGTCAAGAATGGATTTGCGGGCACCTGAACCAATGGCCAGCATTGCAATTACAGCAGCTACTCCAAAAACAATACCCAGCGCAGTTAGAATAGACCTTAGTCGGTTTAAAGCTACTTGCTCAACAGCAAGTAGGAAGTTAAATAAGAAACGTTGCATGGAGTTTAGGTTTTAGTTGATAATCATGATGGCTCCACCACCACCATTGCTGGATTCTGTTATTTCTACATCTTTCACCATTGAGGCGCTTTTGCGTGCTAGCGCTTTACGTGCGGCAATTTCTGCTTGTAAACGTTGCTCAATTTCTGCTTTGATCGTAGGATCAATTGGAATGAATTCGTAATCTTTAGTTTTCTCAGGACTGGATAATAAAATTATATCATCTATGGCGAGTCCATGTTCAATAATGATTGCGTCGTAGTTGGCTTGTCCAGATATGACTTCTTGTTGGACAATTTTTCCACCTGATTTTAGGTAGACGTAATTTAAGGAATCAGAGTGAATAGCTTCTAAAGGTATGCTGAGTACTTGCTCGTAGAGAGACGTGAGTATCTTGTTGCTAGTAGTCATAGCAGGCCTCATAATCGAGTCTGCTTCGTGTACCTGGACAATCACTTCAAAAACTTTAGTATCATATCCTCGAACTTGCTCTCCAATATTGGCTACTTTGATTACCGTACCAGTATAATCTAAATCGGGGAAAGCATCAATGGCAATATCTACGTCCTGGCCCTTATTAACCTTACTTATATCTACTTCATTCACATAAATCTTAGAGATCATATCTGTAAGGTCAGGCAATTGAGCAACTATTGGATCAAAAGCTGTTAGCCGAGAACCAGGTTCTACTTTACCATTCCAAGTCCGGTGATAAATGAGCATACCATCACTGGGAGCTTTAATAGAAAATTTGCTAGAAAGGTCTATTAGTTGTTGCAGATTACGTTGATTCTTGTCCAATAAAGTTTGAATTTCCATGACTTTGGCAACGGATTGTTTTTGCTTTAATTCATAGCGCTCTAAAAGCTGTTGATAATCTCTTTCGGAGCGTTCCAAATCAAGCTGAGTTTGCCGTATAATAGATTGAGCCTCAAATTTATTGAGCTCCACGGTTAACTTCTTTTCTTTGAGCCCAAATTGATTATTAATTATTTCATCACGGATACCACGAAGTTCGATAGCCGTATCAATTTTGGCTTGCTCTAGTTGAGTTTCTACTTGATCAATTTCTCCCTGTATGTTACCCATTCTGGTGGCCAATTCGGTTCGATCTAAAGTGGCCACGTAGTCGCCGGCCTTTAATTGAGTACCTTCCGGGACTAGGTCAGTAATAGTAGTTTCAAAAATTCGAGCAGACCGCATGCCTTGTGGACCACGGATTTTTACGGATTTTTTAGAAGCTAATTCACCAGTGGCAACCACATGAATTGGAAAGTCTTCTTTTTGGACTTTATAAAATACGTCCTTTTCTTGTGTTTGGGCTTCTTTTTTAAAAAAGAAAAAATAAACTAGGGTTAAGCCGATTAGACCAACTAGGCCCGGCATGAGGATTTTACGCATAGGAGTCGAGTGTAATTATAATTTAAAAATATTCATTAATATAGTAAGTAAATACTAAACCAATAGTTGTTCTCAATTTTTTAACAACTTTCATTTAACGTATTGGCAAACTAAGAAGCTATTTGAATCTATCTGCAGGTAGATTCAAATAGCTTATAAAATGTAAACATTTTAATGCTAAGATGCAGCAATCAAAGAAAGGGTTGTATTTTGCCGACTGAAGATTTAGTGAAATTTCAAATATGCGAATATGAATTTGCACTCGGTAATTACGATGCTATTTTTATTAATCGTTTGCTCTTCCTGTAAAGTCAATCATTTTGTAAGAGTAGATTCAGAGAGTTACACGGTAGAAAACAGTCTGAATGTACCAGAAGATAGTGCTGTTTTAGCGCTTGTTTCCCCATACCGTAGGCAACTGGAGCAAGGTATGAATCAAATCATTGGCTCGATTGCCATGGATTTAGAAGAAGCAACGGGTAATCAGACGGAATCCTTATTGGGCAACTTTGTTGCAGAAGCCTTTCAGGTGAAAGCGGTTGATTATACCAAAGGGAAAGTAGATTTTTCTGTTGTAAACAGCGGGGGACTTCGAATATCGATGCTACCCAAAGGACCAATTAAGAAATCCTTAATTTATGAGTTGTTACCTTTTGAGAATATTTTGGTTATCTTGGAATTAGATGGAGCAACCGTGCGAACTTTTGTAAACCACATGAGAGATAGTGGAGTTTGGCCGGTGAGTGAAGGTTTATATTATCAAATTACACAATCTGGAGTAGGAGAAATACGTATAAATGGAGCATTATTAGAAGCGGATAAAGTTTACCACGTAGCCATGCCTGATTATATTGCAAACGGTGGAGGTGATTCCGATTTTCTAATAGATATCCCACAGCTAAGTACACAAAAGTTGTTGAGGGATGTAGTCATCGAATTTATCCAAGAAAGTCCAGGACCAGTAGGAGCTGAAATTACTGGCCGAATTGAATTTAAAAATTGATCGTCAATGGAAAGAAGAAATTTTATTAGACAGATAGGTGTAGGTACTGCTTTGGTTGGTGCTGGAGCTTTTCCAAGCCAATTATTTGGCAAACCAGGAGTAGATAATATTCGCTTGACTATCCTACATACCAATGATGTTCACAGCAGAATAGAACCTTTTGAGAAAGGACAAAATGCGGGTCGGGGAGGAGCTGCCAAGCGCGCCTCCATGATCAAACAAATTAGAGCAGAAGAATCACACGTCTTGCTGTTGGATGCAGGAGATATTTTTCAAGGTACTCCTTACTTTAATTTCTTTGGAGGCGAGCTGGAGTTTAAACTCATGTCCGAAATGAAGTACGATGCAGCCACCATTGGTAATCATGATTTTGATGCCGGAATTGACGGTTTGCACAAACAATTACCACATGCTAATTTTCCACTGCTAATCGGTAATTATGACTTTTCAAATACGATAATGGCTGATCAGACCCAGCCTTATAAGATTTTTAAGAAAGGCCCTTTAAAAATTGGCGTTTTAGGTGTAGGGATTGCTCTACAAGGCTTGGTACCTAAAGCTTTGTATAAAGGTACTCGATATTTAAATCCAGTTTCTACTGCTAATAAATATGCTGCATTCTTGAAAAATGAAGAGAAATGTGACTACGTGATTTGTCTTTCTCATTTAGGTTTTCAATACCGAGATAGGACTATTTCTGATGTAATACTAGCAGAGAATTCTCAAAATATTGATTTGATCATCGGTGGGCATACCCATACCTTTTTAGACGAGCCAAGAGTCATTCAAAATAAATCTGGTGTTCCTGTGTTGATTAATCAAGCTGGATGGGGAGGCATCCTATTGGGCCGTTTAGATGTCTTATTTGAACGCAACAAGAAAAATAAATGCATCAGCTGTCAAAATATTCCAGTTCGGGCTAGTAGAGTTTAAGAAAAACAGAGAAAGGGTAATTATTTATAAATAATTATAAACGTGCGCTTTGAAATTAATTTCAAAGTTAATTAATTGTAAATGTGGACTTTGTAAAGTGGAATGAAAAACTCTTTCAAAAAATACTCCCACCTTCTTTTTTTATCGGAATTTTTTAACCATTTTTGTAACCGCGCCAATTTAAAGGGCGGAGCTAATTTATACAGAATTTATTGTGGCTTTCTTTCAAAAGCACCTTCATTTAAAATTTATAAATTCTATCTTAAATAAATTAGCAGATCCTCTAACGTACTGATACTGCGATAATTAAATTTTTAAACAAGGCCTTTTGGCTATTAATTCTATCTGGGGAATGAGCAATGATCATACTACAGTATGGGACCGTTGTCTACAGACTATTCGCAGGAATGTAAACACCCAAAGTTTTAAAACTTGGTTCAAACCTATCCGGTCGGTCCATCTGGCGGATAGCGCGTTGACAATCCAAGTGCCCAACCGTTTTTTTTATGAATGGTTAGAGGAGCACTACGTTAGTCTTTTAAAAACGACCATCAAAAAAGAACTAGGGGATAATGGCAGGTTAGAGTACCAAATCTTAATGCCTGGCAACGGTGCTGGCCGATCCAATCGGTCTGCCCTGAATAAGTCTGTTCCTTCAGCACCTACTTCTATTAAAACAAAACCTAATCGAGGGTTTGGACCTGGAATGGTTGACTCTCAAACAATTAAGAATCCTTTTGTAATACCAGGGATTAAAAAAATTAAAGTTGACCCTCAACTGAATAAAAACCTAACCTTTGATAATTATATTGAAGGAGATTGTAACCGCCTTGCCCGTTCTGCAGGTTTAGCTATCGCTAAAAAACCAGGAGCTACCTCTTTTAACCCATTGGTTATTTTTGGAGATACTGGATTGGGGAAAACACACTTAGCACAGGCCATTGGAAATGAAGTCGTGAATACTTTTTCTAATAAGAATGTATTATACGTATCTGCCGAAGCTTTTACCAATCAAATTATTCAGTCTATTAAAAACAATGCAGTTGAAGATTTCGTCAACTTCTACCAGTTAATAGATGTACTCATTGTCGATGATATCCAGTTCCTAGAACGTAAAACTAAAACTCAAGAGATTTTCTTCCATATCTTCAATCAATTACACCAAAATGGACGTCAAATTGTTCTAACCTCGGACCGTCCGCCCAAAGATCTATCTGGAATGGAAGAACGTTTGATTTCTCGTTTTAAATGGGGATTATCGGCTGATTTGCAATCTCCTGATCTCGAAACAAGAATGGCTATTGTCGAATTTAAAATGATGCAAGAGGGGCTAGAATTACCAGGAGATGTTACCGAATTCATAAGCTTTAACATCAAAAGTAATATCAGAGAACTTGAAGGAGTTTTGGTCTCATTAGTAGCACAATCTTCTTTAAATCGCCGAGAAATTGATCTGGATCTGACTAAAGAGGTCGTTAAAAATTTTGTGACAGAGATTAATAAAGAAATTACGGTAGAGTTCATCCAGAAACTGGTGGCCGAGCATTTCAAAGTAGCGGTGGAAAATCTACAAGGGAAAACTAGAAAACGTAAAATTGTTATCGCTAGACAATTATCCATGTACCTAGCAAAAGAGCTGACGGATAAATCGCTAAAAGCCATTGGAGATAACTTTGGTGGCCGAGATCACAGTACTGTAATTTATTCTTGCCGTACCGTACAAGATCTTATGGAAACGGATGTGATCTTTAAAGAAACAGTAGAAGATCTGGAAAAAAAGATTCGGTTAAGCTTGAATGAAAAATAAAGCCTTGAACAGGAACCAATTAGCACTTTTGTAAGTTATTAAATTGAGGTTTTAATAAAAAAAATAAAAAAAGTATTTGCAAGTTGTTCAAGGTTTGTTATCTTTGCAGTCGCTTCTCAAAAAGGATAAAAGAATCCTTCTAATAAACTGGAAGCACTAAGGTGAAATCACCATAAAAAGATTAAAAGTTCTGGAAGTTTAATTCAAATTTTTCATAGGAATTTTCTTTCAAAACATTGGTGAAGTGGGTGAGTGGCTGAAACCACCGGTTTGCTAAATCGACGTACTCTTAACGGGGTACCGCGGGTTCGAATCCCGCCTTCACCGCCAAGCGATTTTCGCTTTTTTTAATATATTCGGGGCATGGCGCAGTCCGGTTAGCGCACCTGCTTTGGGAGCAGGGGGCCGCAGGTTCGAATCCTGCTGCCCCGACATTTACTACTAAGGAGCTACGTTTTACTACGTAGCTCCTTTTTTTGTACAGCACAATGGATGCTACAACGTACAGCCTGTCTTTTAATATTTCCTTACCATAACTTAACTTTTCTTAACGACCACAATAGTCATTTTCAACGTTATAGTTTCAAAATCAATTGATTATGAAAAGATTAGTGGTAATAATTTGTTTTTGTTTACCTTTTATCGCTTCCGCTCAAAATATTGATCGTAAAGCGCAACGAAAGATTGATAAAAAAGAGCAGCATAAAAACCTTAAACAATTTTTATCTGACTCCACTTGGGTACTTACTGCTCATACTTTACGAGATCGGAGAGGAAACAATGCCTTCGTTAATCCAACTACCAATTTTGTAGCAATCGCAGGTAAAGAAGCGGTGATACAAATTGCAACAAATAATTTTGAGCCTGGTCTAAACGGCCTAGGCGGGCAGACTTTAGAAGGTCGATTGACAAACTATAAAATAAAGGATAGAGGCCTTGGGAAGGGGTTTGATATTAGAATGGATTTTACAGGAGTTTTGACTTTCAATATTTGGATATCGATCACAGATAGTGGTAATGCTTCTTTACAATTATCTGGCTTAAGAGGTCAACGGATTACTTATTTGGGAGATCTAGGAGTGCTAGAAGGTTCGGGTATTTTTGTGGGGAACACTCGGTTCTTTTAATTCTAATTTCAGCCGCTATTGATAAAGTCTTATAGTTCACATTTGTGCCATAAGACTTTTTGTTTATAGAGCTATGGCAAAAACTAATCAACACTTTTCTTTTATTTAACAAAAAAGTAGAACTTTGTGCTTTCTTAAGCAAACATGCCACAGATGATCCTTTTCTTCGGAAGTTCTACTGAAATTCTTTATGCTGTACAATCCACTCAAACCATTACGGAGGCTGACCTTAAAAAGCTGAATTGGCTTTTTGGCGGCGCTGAATTGTTAGAGGAAGATCAAGTGCCTGGTGCTTTTGTAGGACCTCGGGCGGTTATGATTACACCTTGGAGTACCAATGCCGTAGGTATTACTCGAAATATGGGTATCAGTGGCATCCAACGAATTGAGCAATACCGACCACTTGCCTCAGTTGGCCAATCTTTTGATCCCATGCTCATGCAAAAGTACGACGGTTTGGGGCAAGAAATTTTCAGCACCTCCATTGAGGCAGAATCCATAAAGGCGATAAAAAATATAGCGGCTTACAACGAAGCAGAAGGCTTGGCACTTAATGAGGAAGAAGTTGAATATTTAGATGGTTTAGCAAAACGTTTAGGTCGACCATTAACAGATTCCGAAGTTTTTGGTTTTTCTCAAGTAAATAGTGAGCACTGTCGGCACAAAATCTTTAACGGTACCTTTGTGATTGATGGAGAAGAAATGCCCAATTCTCTGTTTCAAATGATTAAAAAAACCTCAAAGGTTCATCCCAATACCATTGTGTCTGCTTATAAAGACAACGTGGCCTTTATTAAAGGTCCTGTAGTCAATCAATTTGCGCCCAAGCGTTCAGATGAGCCGGATTACTATGAGAAACAAACGTTTCCATCCGTTCTCTCTATTAAAGCAGAAACCCACAATTTTCCAACTACAGTTGAACCATTTAATGGTGCTGCAACTGGTTCCGGTGGAGAAATTAGAGATCGATTGGCTGGAGGTAAAGGTGCCTTGCCTTTAGCAGGTACTGCCGTATACATGACTGCTTATTCGCGGGTAAAAGAAAACCAAAATTGGGAAAAAGGTATGGAGGCACGACCTTGGTTGTACCAAACTCCATTAGACATCCTAATAAAAGCCTCCAATGGGGCCTCAGATTTTGGAAATAAATTTGGACAACCCCTCATCGCTGGTTCTTTATTAACCTTCGAACATCAAGAACATGACCGCAAATTGGGCTTTGACAAAGTCATCATGATGGCTGGTGGTGTTGGATATGGAAAAGCAGACCAAGCACAAAAAGATTTACCCAAGAAAGGCGATAAAGTTGTAGTTCTAGGTGGCGATAATTACCGAATAGGAATGGGGGGCGCTGCTGTTTCTTCTGCAGATACAGGTGCTTTTAGTGCTGGGATTGAACTCAATGCGGTGCAACGCTCCAATCCCGAGATGCAAAAACGGGTGGCCAACGCTATCCGAGGGATGGTGGAGAGTGGCTTCAATCGCATCGTCTCTATTCATGATCATGGTGCAGGAGGACATTTAAATTGCCTATCAGAGTTATTAGAAGATACGGGTGGTGTGATTGAATTGAGTGCTTTACCAATTGGTGATCCAACCCTTTCTGCTAAAGAAATTATTGGGAATGAGTCGCAAGAACGAATGGGCCTAATTATTTCACCTGCAGATCTACCTATTTTACAAAAAATTGCTAAACGAGAGCGAGCGCCTCTATACGTAGTAGGAGAAGTAACCAATGACCATCGTTTTGTCTTTGAAAATACAGATCAAAAAGAAAATCCGATTGATTTAGCATTATCAGATATGTTTGGGAGTTCTCCCAAAACCATTATGGACGATCAGTCCCTAGAACGCACCTACGAATCAGTTGATTATCAAGTGAAAGATATCCAAAACTATATTCGTGCGGTCCTCCAACTAGAAGCTGTAGCCTGTAAAGACTGGCTCACCAATAAAGTAGATCGTTGTGTTGGTGGTCTAGTGGCCAAACAACAATGTGCTGGTCCCTTGCAACTTCCATTAAATGATTACGGAATCATGTC
>CAXIDD010000017.1:0-18181 GCA_964021975.1 uncultured Saprospirales bacterium
TTTTATGATAAAAGCGACATGGTACCCTCCTTCCCATACCTCTCTTTTTAGTCCACGAAAATCACCCATGCTAAAGTGGCCATTCTTTTCAGCGCGCTCCCATGCATAAGCCTCCGGGCCATTATCCGAACTAAAAATAACGATGGTATTGTCCTCCAGCCCTTTTTCTTTGAGGGCTTTTAAAACTTGCCCTGCTACCCAATCGGTTTGAACCATGAAATCGCCATATCCTCCTGCCTGGGATTTTCCATCGAATTCATCATTTGGGATGATGGGTACATGCGGTGATGGAAGCGAAAAATAGAGAAAGAAAGGTTGATCAAGGTCTCGTTGATTTATCCATTCAACTGTTTTTTTTGTAATCAAGGGTAAAACATGATAAGGGTTCCAGTTTTTCACTGCTGGCCCAGGCCGAAATCCCCAATTCCCTTCTTTAGTCTCAAAGCCAATGTTATTGATGTCCATGACTGTGGTTGGTACTTCAACAAACTGGTCATTTTCAACCCATGCATAGGGAGGAAAGTTAATCGTTCCATCACCGAAGTAATAATCAAACCCACGATCCAAAGGCCCTCCGCCAACAGGTTTACTCCAATCGATGTCATCGGGAACATAAAATTTCCTCATACGGCCCCATTGTTCCACTTCAGCAGTTGGTTCATTTATAAATTCCCAATCCCAGCCCAGGTGCCATTTTCCAATACAAGCTGTGGTATAGCTGTTTGATTTTAATACCATTGGTAAAGTGATATCAGTTTCCTTGAAAAATGGCTTTCCAAAGGCCCCTACAATACCATGTTGTCTACGCCAATGGTAGGTTCCGGTAAGCAATGCAAATCTACTTGGAGAGCAAATACCTGAGGAGCTATGTGCATCGGTAAAGCGCATCCCTTCTGCCGCAAGTTGGTCAAGGTTTGGAGTCGGTATTTTCGAATTTGGATTTTGACAATTAAGGTCTCCATAACCCATATCATCGGCATAGATGATGACAATATTTGGTTGCTTCATATCTACTTCCGAGCAATTTGAGGCCATTAGGGCGATGAGTAGCAGGGCTAAAATACTTGATGTTTTCATGGTTGTCAATATCCTTTTTTTTCAAAAATAAGATTCTTAAAGTTCTGTCCAGAAAGTTTAAACCCTTTGACCTGTCCATTTGGATCGTAAACAAAGTCTAATTCTCCTAATCCTGGTGCATAGAAACTTTTTACCGTAAGGGGATTTACAGTGATAGCATCAAAAAGGCGTTTAACCTGGAGTTGATTATCAACCACCGCTAATTCATAGATTATATTGTACTCTTCATTTCTGAAAAAACCTGTAAATGCTTCCAGTTGGATTTCACTTTGATTGGGCGGATTAATGCTTATTTTAAAGCATTCATAGGTAAAATCAGCAATTCTAAAGTCGAACTTATCTTCATAAAAGATAAATTTCGAATATGGAATATACGGAAATTCAAAAGTATTTTTGTTTAAACCAGGAAGCGGAGTCATTGCTGTGGTTCCAAAGGACTGAAAATATAAAGTATCGTTTTCTGGAATGATTGTAAAGTAATTTCCGGGTTGGAATTCATATTTTCCTGCAAATTGCTTTATCTCGTCCTTACTTGGTTTTATTGCTTTGGAAACGTCCTCTTTTATCTCCTCTTCCAAGAGTATATCAATGGCTCCATAGACAACATCAAGCGGAGAGAAATCATTGGTGTTAGCTAAAATCAGGATAGATAAGGCGTACTTGGGAACATGTAATATATAAGCTCGGTACCCAACATCACCACCGCCATGAAACACAATATCCAGTCCTTTATAAGTTCCAAACTGTAAGCCAAGGCCATAATTTATTTTTTTACCTGAATTTAAATAGGTCGCTTGCTCCATTTTATTATAAAAAGTTCGACTACCAACAACTGGATTTTGGTAGTTTTTTGCCCATAAAATCAAATCATTAATGTTTGTATTTAGACCTGAAGCACCAATAGTTGAAAGATTAAGCGGAAAGTTTTCATAAGCTCCATTATTTAATTGATAAGAGTAAGCCTTATTTTGAATTACAATGTTTTTATCATCAACAGCTTGTGAATGGCTCATGCCTAGTGGCAAAAATATCTTCTGTTTGAGTTGTTCTTTAAACGATTTTTTGCCCACTCTTTCGATGATTTCCGCCAATAAGATATATCCTGTATTATTGTATTGATACGCCTCCCTAGGCTTAAAGTTGGTTTGCTTAATATTTAGTAAAATCTGTACAATCTCTTGATGCGTCATTTGCGCTTGTGGTAAGACACCTTTTAGATGAGCCAGCTCATTTATATTCGGTAATCCATGCGTATGATTTGTTAAATCTTTAATGCTTATCGCATGTGGCAAATGATTGAGTTCAGGCAAATAATCTCGAATATCATCTTGGAAAGAAAGTTTGCCCTCTTCCTGTAAAAGAAAGGCCAAATAGGTAGTAAACTGTTTGGAAATAGAGGCAATATGAAACACCGTTGTATCTGTAATAGGAAGCTGGTATTCTAGATTAGCTAAACCTTTTGAATTTTGATATGTGACCTGCCCATGTTCAATGATGGCAAAAGCGGCCCCAGGTTTATGAGCTTGATAAGTAGAGTTAAATAAAGCATCTACCTTGCTATAAGATTGTTCTGCGATTGGAGTTACTTGTCCTGAAGTCAATTGTGCTTGAAGTAAGAAGAAGCTGATAATAACGATGACATGTTTCATTTTGAACTATTTTTGTTGGTAACAAAAGTGAAGCATATCGCCAAGTAAAGCGTCCGAATATCGAAACCCGGACGGTTTTATATTCTAAAAAAGCGTCCGACTTTAAGTCGGACTATCATTAATTCATGATTTCCTATAGGCTGTTGGTGTCTGGGAGGTTTCCTTTTTAAAGGCCGTGTAAAAGGAGGATTTCGAATTGAACCCAATCTCGTATAAGATTTCTAAAACAGTTAAATCGGGTTGTTCTTTTAAAAGGATTTTGGCCTCATTGATGCGAAACTCATTAATGTAATCAAAAAAATGTTTGCCTATCTGTTGATTGATGAGCTGTGAAAGCTCTTTTTCTGGAAGATTTACGCCCAAGGCTAATTTTTGCAAACTGAGTTCTGGATCTAAATAAGGCCTTTGGCTAGACATATATTCCGAGAGTTGCTGTATATTTTTTTCTGACACAGCATCCAACTTTCTTGCTGGTTGGAGAGCTGTAATGCCTTTGTCGACGCCTAAGAACAAACTAGGTTTATTCAATGCCTTTAAAACAAACCAAGAAATAACAAACAAGGCAAAAATGCTGGTGAGCAAATTTAAGCTAGTCAATAATAAATTATTCTCAGCGGAGGGAATGAAATCTCGAACTAATACAAAACAACTTCCTATCAAAAATAAGATAGTGACTTGCAATAACCATTTATAGGTATGATAATGGTTAGACGCATAGTTTTCTTGGTATAATTTCCTAAAACGACTCAAGGTAAAAAACACCGCAATGAGATAGCTGTAGTACTGCACCTTAACACTTATTTGATAGATAATAAAACTCTGATCAGAAATAGAGGTAACTATGAACAGAACAAACACGCTTACAAATAAAAATGCATGCAGTAAATGCTTGAGCTCAAGTTTAAAATTGAAATAACAAATCGATTGTACATACAAATAATACAAAGGCATTTGCAGCAAAACCGAAGCCATTTTTAAACTTTGTAAGGTCGCATTTTGAATGGGCAAAAATAAACCAGACAAGTCAACAGCGGTAACTAAAAGAAACGCCGCAAATAAATAATTTGACCGTCTTTTTGTAGACTTTACAGTAAGCAAAAAAATGGACATTAAGATCATTAGAAAAACAATGATTTTTCCAATGTCTTTGATAAATATTTCAGTTGTCAAATTGAATGATTTTCGTATTCCATTTTTAATATAGCGTCTATTAATTAGTTACAGTTCCATCTTGATGAATGCTGGAGGTTTGTAAAGGAACAAAATGGTGTTGTACCGTGTCAGATGAAACTTGCCAAACTCTATATCCAAAAGGTCGGTCGTCAAAATTCTTACTGGTCGTTTCACCACTTACCAGTTGAATATTTTCATAGTTGTTAATGGTTAACTTATGCGTATGACCTGATAAGTAGGCAATAACATGATTCTCCTTAAATAATTCTAAAATATGCGTCCTTTTAGCCAGTGGTATATTAAAATAGTGTTCCGCTTCATTGGGTAATTCGGTATACAAAGGATAGTGTCCGATCACAAATGCTGGCGAATCTTGCGCCTTTTGAGTCTTCAGTGTTTTTGCAAACCAATTATCCTGTTTTTCTGATTCATGCTCAATACTGTTTTTCCATAATTGAGTATTGATTACAAGAAATGAAAACCCTTTATGCTGAAAGTCGTAATAATCTTTTCCAATCGTGTTTCGGTAATAACTAAGGCTTGAATCATTTGGTACATTCCCTACATCATGATTTCCAGAAGCTACATGACAGGGTACCTGAAAACCTTTCTTAATATCTAGAAAATCAGAAAAGGAACTATCATTGGCTTCTTGAACAAGATCTCCACAGATTACTACAAAGTCCGGCTTCAGTTCGTTGATTTGTGTAACAGCTTGTTTGAATGTACTTACATCGTGCTCATAGCCCCCCATTCCCAGCTGCGTATCGCATAGTTGAACAAAGGTAAAAGGCTCCGGCACTTGTTTCGTGCAAGAAATATGGAGCACTAAGAAGGCAAGTATTATATATTTATCCATTTGTTTAAGTAAGTGGCAAAGCCATTTTCTTTTCTAAATGATGGTATTCTATTCCAAAGAAAGCTTTTGTTGCTTTTATTTTATTTAATATAGCTGCTTTATTTTCTATTGCCTGGTTGTTTTTAGAAGCGACAATCAATACATTTTTAGGCGTATGTGCATCGGAGACAAACTCCATTACTTTAGTAGAATAGCCATAGTACTCCAGTATTAAAGCACGAATGCCATCGGTCACCATTTCAGCTTGTCTTTCCAGGAAAACACCATGCTTGGTTAAAAAATCTAATTCATTGGAAGTTTTATGCTTTTCTATTTCACGCCTTATCTGTTTATGGCAACAAGGAGCTACAACAATTAAATCCGCCTCATTTTTGATCCCTTTGAAAATAGCATCATCCGTTGCCGTATCACAAGCATGGAGGGCGATTAAAACATCAATGTCATTGTTTTCATAGTTTTCGATTGCTCCTTGTACGAATTCTAAATCATGGAAGGAAGCCTTCTTGGCAATGGTGTTACACAAGGCAACTAAGTCTTTTCTATATTCAACTCCAATGACACTCGTTGGTTTCTTTAGTACATTATTTAAGTAGTCATACAAAGCAAAAGTTAGGTATCCTTTGCCTGCTCCCATGTCAACTACTTTGGTGTTTGCTCGATTCGGCAATTTTTGTAGCAGGGAACTTAGTATTTCAACATAGTGATTGATTTGTTTAAATTTATCCTGAGTTGTTTTATAGACATTCCCAGCCTTATCCGTAATCTTTAATTCATGGAGGTATTGCTTACCTGCCGCTTCAATTTTTCTATGTTTCTTTTTATCGTGCTCCATGGAAGGAACTTCCTGAATAGAGGGTGTTTTTTTCTTCAACTTAGCTTTGTCTTTGTTTAGAACTTGCAAAGACAGATCAAATTTAGTGGTATATAAATTAGTCAGTCGAAATCCATCTATACCAATGAGTTGCCCGATCAAAGAGAGCGCTTCTTGATACGCATAATTTTTTACGGTATCTCTAGTTGTATATCTATAGGTAAAACTAAGTTTATCTTCCCGCTTAATTCGGACTTTTCTAATCAGAATTTTCTTTAGGTTTTCTTCCTTTCCATTATAAGAAACAAGAGAAAGTTTTACAAAGGTCTCCAACGCTAAACCATCTTGAATCACCTGAATGAACTCCTTGGCTTCTTTGCTCATAATTAGTTGATTGTCTGCCTGCTAAAGGTATTATTTTAAATCTACTCTACAAACCGACCGAGTGTACGAGATAAGATGCTCCCAAATGCTTTATCACTGCTTCAGATCTCGCCAAACCCAAAATAAAGCCTCCACCACCAGCACCACAGATTTTCAATTTAAAGCCGTCCATAGTGAGGCCTTGTTCCCACAATTCGTGGAAAGCTGGAGGAATAAAAGAAGTTAAGTGCTGAAAATGAACCTTGGAAATCACATCCATAGATTGCCATAAAGCACTTGGCGCTTGATTTAGGATGGCTTGGATGGCTTGATTAGAAGCAGGGATCAATTCTGATTGCAGGACTTTCTTCAACGCTTGACCCTGACTTTTTTCCAAAAATTTTTCTACCCAAGGGCCGGTTTGCCTGGAAATGCCCGTGTCAATCACAAAAAATCGCATAGAAGAACGTGGCAATTCCACCGCCTGAATAGCACCATCTCCGGATAATAAAACTGCTTGATTTAAATAACAAATCAAAGGATCTGTACCGGAACTAGAACCGTGGAAAAAGGACTCCACAGCTCCAAGTGCAGCTTTCAGTTCTGGTAAATCTAGCTTGGGGCCTATCCTAAGATAGCGATGAAAAATCGCTGCACACAAAGCCCCTGAGCTACCCGCTCCATACCCTGTAGGGATATTAGAATTAAAATAAAGCCCGGTTTTCAGGTCTACCTCGAACCGCTCTAAATCTAAGAGGCGACCAATTGCCTGCTTTTTAAGGAAAGCTAAAAGCGTCGGAAGTTGTTGCTGTAATGAAGGGCGTTGATCTTCGGAAGCTAGCGCCCAAGTCCCACTAAAATTAGGCCAAGGTAAGGCCAATGCGTCTGCACCTTGTAGAACAATGTGTTCGCCGAAAAGTAGAATTTTAGCAGGAATTTGCACAGAACTTAGGATTCTTTATTTAACAATAAATCGCTGTACGATATTTGGACAAGGTCTGTCTCTTTGATGTGGAATAGATCCATGTATTTACGACATTGTTGGATCAACTTTTCCTCGCCAATGGTTCCTTCTTTATCGATGGCTTCAATTTCTACAAAATCGCCTAAGCCTTCTACCGTATCTACATGAAATTTAATGTTCTCAATGAAATAAATTTCGCGTTGCTTGTCCACTATGACTAGGACGCCAATCGAATCCGTCAAAATTTCTTTCAAAACGGTGTCGGAAGATATTTTATACAAATTGACAAAGGATTTTTTAGGCCCCGCTTTGTCTTGCCGTTTATAATGAATTAGCGCGCGCTCGATATTGCCTTCTCTTAGCTTTAAGCGTCCATCATTCACCTTAAAATAAGTATCTACTTGATGATCCAGTCCTATATAACTCGCCTGCTGTTTCACCAACATTTCGCGGACATAGTCCAGATCTTCGCAGCGCGCTTTTATTTCAATATTTAGATGCTTCATATCTGTATATTTCTATAGTAGCAACTGTTTGAAACAATTGCTGTTTGAAACCGTTGCCACAAACAAGATAAAAAAAAGCCTCAACTAGTGTAAACTAGTCAAGGCTTCTTTTTATCAATTATGTGATCGACTATTCACCGTCTTTAGTGTCTTGATTGTCCTGATCTTCCAGTTGTTGTTTCAACTGAGCCAGAGCATCTAACTCACCAAGTGTGGTTCTTTCGATATTTGATTGCTGTTTTTTAACGGCATCTCTCGTTTGCGTGCGAGCAGCAGTTTTCTCTTTTCTTACTTGCTCATCTGCTTCTCTGCGGATGTCATCCAAGTAACGTAGGTGAGAAACTAAAATTCGTTTATCATCACGATTGAATTCGATTACTTTTACAGTTAACACTTCATCTGCATCTGCGTAGTTGCCATCTTCTTTTCTGATGTGCTTGATTGGAGCGAATGCTTCCAAACCATAAGGCAACTGTACAATTGCACCGCGATCATCTCTACGTAAAACAGTAGCCTCGTGGTAAGAACCAACAGGGAAGACTGTTTCGAAAGTATCCCATGGATTCTCTTCGATCTGCTTGTGTCCTAGAGACAGTTTGCGATTATCTTTATCAATATCTAAGATTACACAATCGATTTTCTCACCTACTTTCGTAAACTCAGAAGGATGAGAGAAACGCTTGGTCCAAGATAGATCAGAGATGTGAACCATACCACCAATTCCTTCTTGTAACTCAACGAATACACCGTATGGCGTTAAGTTTTTCACCTCACCGGAGTGACGGCTACCAACAGGGAATAAGTTTTCGATTTCGCTCCAAGGATCTTTGCTCAATTGCTTCAAGGATAGAGACATCTTACGCTCTTCGCGGTCGATAGTCACTACTTTTGCTTCGTAATCTTGGTTCAATTTGAAGAATTCTCTGGCGTTGATTGGTTGATTGCTCCAGCTTACTTCTGAAACGTGGATCAAACCTTCTACACCTGGCTGAATTTCCAAGAATGCACCGTAATCCTCGATATTAACGATACGACCAGAAACAGTAGAACCTTCTTGAATGGTTTCATCCAAGATTTCCCATGGGTGTGGTTGCAATTGTTTCAAGCCAAGAGAGATACGTTTTTTGTTCTCATCAAAGTCAAGCACAACAACGCTGATGCGTTGGTTGAGTTGTAGGACTTCGCTTGGGTGATTGATACGTCCCCAACTGATGTCGGTGATGTACAATAGACCATCTACACCTCCCAAATCTAGGAATGCTCCAAAATCGGTGATGTTCTTGACAATACCTTCCAGTACCTGTCCTTTCTCCAAGCTTGCGATGATTGCCTCACGCTGCTCTGCCAAATCACTTTCAATAAGTGCTTTGTGCGATACAACGGCATTCTTAATGGTCTCATTAATTTTAACCACTTTGAATTCCATTGTTTTACCAACATATGAATCGTAATCAATGATTGGTTTGATGTCAATTTGAGATCCAGGTAGGAAAGTTTCCAAACCACCAGCATCTACAATCAGACCACCTTTTGTTTTACTGATTACTGTACCTTTAATAACGGTACCATTTTCGTAAGAATCTTTGATTGCTTCCCATGCACGTAATAATTTCGCTTTACGACGAGATAGAATCAAACGACCTCTTGAATCTTCTTGTTGCTCTACATAAACCTCAACGGTGTCTCCAACAACCATATCTGGAAGATCTCTGAATTCAGAGAGAGACAACAAACCATCAGATTTGTAGTTCAAGTCGATTACTACATCACCATCTTGGATAGCAGTAATGTGACCTTTAACAATTTCGTTTTCTACTACAGCACTCAAAGTAGCATCATACTGTGACAAGTATTCAGCAGATTCTTCAGCTGTGTAGTTCGCACTACGCTTGTTACCACGTGCCCAGTCAAACTCATCGTGTGGGGAATCCTGAGCAAACTCGTCATCAAGCTCAATCTCTACGTCCTCATCTTCATCTTCAGAAGGTGTTTCATCTTCGGTAATTACCTTAGAAATAACTTCTTCTTTCACAGAGATTTCGACACCAGCTACTTCTTCCACTACTTCTTCCGTAGTTTCTTCTTCTGCTGCTGCTGGCTCCTCTTTAGTTTTTGCTTCAACTACTGTTTCTTCAGCAGTTGTTTCGTTGGTTTCCTCAGCAGGAGTGGCATCAGCAGATGCTTGCTCGTTTGCTTCGTTGTTTTCCAACTGATCTTTTTCTTCTTCTAAAAGCATAATAATGTTGATAATCGCGAAAGGCGATTTTTTGTTAAAAAATTAGATATAATTAAAATCGGCTGCAAAGGTAAATTAAAATGGGATAAAAAGGAAGCTTAAGTGCTTTAAAATCAAGGTAAACACTGCGTATTTCTGAAATTTTCTCTATTTTTTCGGTCAAAGATGAAAAAACATTCAAAATTTGTAAATTTAGGCACTAGTCAATGAAGTTGCCTGAACAATTTCACTTGAAATAGAGTAAAGACTTTAAAGAAAAAAGAAATAATGAGTGAAACCAGACCATGGCTGACCAACTATCCAAGTGGCGTACCAGCTAATATTGACCCTAATGCTTACAGTACTTTAGTTGATTTATTTAGCGAATGTTTCAAGAAATATGGAAGCAAACCTGCCTTTTCTTGTATGGGAAAAGAGGTAACTTATAAGCAATTGGATAAGTTATCTACCCAATTTGGTGCCTACTTGCAATCTCGAGGTTTAGAAAAAGGAGACAAAATTGCCTTGATGATGCCTAACTTGCTGCAATACCCCGTAGCTTTATTAGGTGCTTTACGGGCCGGTTTGGTTATTGTTAATACAAATCCACTTTACACTCCAAGAGAAATGCATCATCAGTTTACAGATGCAGGAGTAAAAGCAATAGTCATTGCGGAAAATTTTGCAAAAAATTTAGAAAGTATCTTACCGGATACGCAAATTAAAACGGTCATTTCCACCAGCCTTGGAGAAATGCTGGGATTAGTAAAAGGAACCATTGTCAATTTTGTAGTCCGCAATATCAAACGGATGGTACCTAAATACGAAATTCCTAATGCAGTCTCTTTTAATGAGGCTTTAAAACAAGGAAAAAAATTCACCTTAAAAAATCATGATTTAGGTGCAGAAGATGTGGTAGCCCTACAGTATACGGGCGGTACCACAGGTGTATCTAAAGGTGCCATGCTAACCAACCGTAACTTGGTTTCCAATATGTTACAAGTACGGGCTTACATTGGGCCCTTTTTAGAAGAAGGAAAAGAAGTGGCGCTTTGTCCATTGCCCCTTTATCATATTTTCGCATTTACGGTCAATGCCCTAGTTATGATGGAAATGGGCGCTCTTTCCGTATTGATTACCAATCCTAGAGATTTATCAACGGTGGTAGGAGCCATGAAATCTTACGATATTACTTTGATGACCGGTGTGAATACGCTTTTTAATGCTCTTACAAATGATAAAGCCTTCCAGGCCTTAGACTTTTCTAGTTTGAAAGTAACCGTAGGCGGTGGTATGGCTGTACAAAGGCCAGTGGCCGAGGCTTGGCAACGGGTTACGGGCTGTGTCTTGTCCGAAGGATATGGTATGACGGAAGCTTCTCCAGTAGTAACCACTAACCCTTTAAATGGTACCGGCAAAATCGGAACAATTGGCTTACCCTTGCCTTCTACGGATATCCGAATCGTCGATGAGCAAGGCAATGTACTACCAGCCGAACAAGTAGGAGAGATTCAAGTTAAAGGGCCTCAAGTGATGAAAGGTTATTATAATCGGCCGGAAGAGACCAACAAAACCATTGTGGATGGAGGTTGGCTGTGCACCGGAGATATTGGGAAAATGCAACCCGATGGATTCTTCCAAATCGTCGATCGCAAAAAAGATATGATCCTTGTTTCTGGCTTTAATGTCTTTCCAAACGAGGTAGAGGAAGTCATAGCAGGACATCCAAAAGTATTGGAAGTGGCTGCCATTGGCGTCCCAGATAACAAATCAGGGGAAGTAGTCAAGGTTTTTGTAGTCAAAAAAGATAAATCATTGACTAAAGATGAGATTAAAACCTATTGTAAAAGCAATTTGACGGGCTACAAAGTACCTAAGCACATCGAGTTTCGGACAGAATTACCAAAGACCAATGTTGGAAAAATTCTACGCCGGGCATTACGCGAAGAGAAAAGCTAAGACTTAAACCACCGCTTTCTGGTGTTTTTTAATGAAGGTATTGAGTAAATAAGGATCAATCACTCCTTTTGCATTACCCAATTGATCACAAGCGACCAAGGCCTGCCGGTCTTGGTCGTTCATTATTTGATATATCTGACCAATACTCCACTGCTCCGCTACCAGGAAAACAGGCTTTAATGCCAGCACTTTAATTGGCTCTTCTGTTTTTTCCTCTTTCAAAGCTTCCAATACTTGTTTAGCACTCAAGACACCTAGTGGATTATGCCATTGATCTAGGATCAGGATACTTTTTAGTTCCGTATTTTCAATCAATTGAACGGCCTTCTCAATTGGATCAGTGGCAAATAAAAAGGATCGATTGGAGGGTAATAGATCCTGCCCCGTGTAGGAATTCATTAGTTTTTCTATCCGAACCATCCGATACTCACTGGCCGCCGTTATAAATATAAAAACACCAATAAAGACATAGAGCAAGTTCATCGGTTGACTAATAAAACCGATCACTACGAATGCGATTGAAAAGGCTTTTCCTATAAATGCAGCGTACCGAGTAGCCTTCACCCGGCTCAACTTCAAGGACAATAAAGCTCTTAACACACGTCCGCCATCCATAGGGAAGGCAGGCAGTAAGTTAAACACCGCCAGAATAATATTTAACCAAAATAACCCTACAATCAGAAAACCACCCATCGAAAGATCAGGTGCAAAATAGTTTCCAGAGGCATTAAAGACGCTGTACATTAGATTGGAACGATCTACCGCTGAAAGAGTAAGAAAGTAGATCGGCGTCAGCGCAATTACGATTACTAAATTAACCGCCGGACCAGCAATTGCAACCAAAAATTCCTGTAAGGGTTTCTCTGGCAACTTACTTAGACGAGCAATGCCACCAATGGGAGATAGAATGATATCCTGGGTACTCACCCCAAAGCGCCGGGCCATCAAAGCGTGTCCAAACTCATGCATCAACACACACACGAAGAGCATCAAGATGAGGATCATATAAGACATCGTCAACTTTGGAGCTGAGGAGGAAAAAGAACCTAAAAAGTAGATGTAAACAAAAACGAGAAAGAAAGTCCAGTGCAAGTGGACGGGTATGCCAAATAAGGTAACAATACGGAAAGATCCTTTCATTGAATAGACTGGTCTGTAATAAGGCGCAAGGAACGTAGCTATTTTGAATTTGTAGTCGCTACTTAGATACACACACGGAATTCCTCTTTTTACACCTTATATTAATTGGAGCTGACACTAAAAAGTGACAGCTCCAATTATCAATATAATTTTATTTTAATTATCCAGCGAAGCTTTCCGTCGCACCTGTTACTGGTACATACAGAGCATTTTTAAGTAAGCCCCTGGAAATAACGATTTTTTGTACTTCAGAAGTACCTTCATAAATCTGCGTAATTTTCGCATCTCGCATAAGGCGTTCCACATGGTATTCTTTCACAAACCCATAGCCTCCGTGTATCTGGACAGCCTCAACTGAATGTTCCATGGCAGCTTTGGAGGCATATAGCTTTGCCATTGCAGAAGCAGCTGTATAATCTAAGCCCTGATCTTTCAACCAAGCTGCCCGGTATACCAACATTTTGGCCGCTTCGATATCCGTGGCCATATCTGCCAGTTTGAAAGCAATAGCTTGATGTTGGCTAATCGGTTTTCCAAATGCTTCTCTTTCTTTAGCATAAGCTACGGAAAGTTCATAAGCACCACCAGCGATTCCAAGGGCCTGAGCGGCAATTCCGATCCGGCCTCCAGATAGTGTTTTCATGGCAAATTTGAAACCAAATCCATCTTCACCAATCCTATTTTCTTTAGGTACTTTGACATCAGAATACATAATGGTATGTGTATCTGAAGAACGAATCCCCAATTTATCTTCTTTTGCGCCAACGCTAACTCCTTCTGAGTCTGCTTCGACAATTAGTACATTAATACCTCGGTGTCCAGCCTCTGCATTAGTTTGTGCAATGACTAGATGGACACTCGAACTACCTCCGTTAGTAATCCAGTTTTTGGTACCATTCAAGAGGTAATGATCCCCCATATCAACTGCTGTAGTCCGTTGGCTAGTGGCATCGCTTCCGGCTTCAGGTTCTGACAAACAGAAGGAACCAATCCATTCTCCAGATGCCAATTTGGGTAAGTATTTTGCTTTTTGTGCTTCGGTACCGAAGGTTTCGATTCCCCAACAGACCAAAGAATTATTAACAGACATGATTACGGAGCAAGAATTGTCTACTTTGGACAACTCCTCCATTGCTAGGACATAGGAAATCGTATCCATCCCTCCGCCACCATATTCTGGTGCGACCATCATACCCAGAAAACCTAATTCGCCCATTTTGCGAACTTGCTCGGTTGGGAATATCATTTTAGAATCACGCTCTATGACACCTGGTTTGAGTTCTTTTTGAGCAAATTCACGAGCGGCAGCTTGCACAGCTAAGTGTTCTTCTGATAATTGGAAAAACATAGTTTTATTTTTTGATTTTATTTGTAGGCTACTAATGCAGCGAAATTACGCTAAAAACCACTTAAAAATCAAGTCTAAACCTTAAAAGCGACGCAAGTCTGACGATTTTACATTAAACATGCGCTAACCTACTACTTTCATGATGGTCGCAAAGGAAACATAGCGATCCTTATACCGAGTCATGTGTGCTTTTTGTAATAAATAAGAATCTTTTTCTTGAAACAGTTGAAAGGTAATCATGTTTGGGCTGGTCAACTGCAGCGAGTAAGTCATACCGTCTGATTCATCAACCCCCATTATTTGACAAAGCTTGTGTTCTTCAAATTTACCGGTGTCCATTGCTCTCGGAATATAAACTCTACGCATCCACCGCAGCCATTCCTCATTGATATCGTGATCTACTTTGTAGGTTACATTATAAACTATCATATTATATTTTTTGTCACTTGACTAAAGTCGTTCGATCTGGGCACCTAGTTTTCCTAAACGTTCATCAATATATTGATATCCACGATCAATTTGATGTATATTATGAATAATACTGATCCCTTTAGCTGATAAAGCTGCAATTAACAAGGCTACTCCAGCTCGAATATCAGGGGAAGACATCTCTATGCCCCTCAACTGGGTGCGGCGATCCAAGCCAATTACGGTTGCTCGGTGCGGATCACAGAGTATAATTTGTGCCCCCATATCAATGAGTTTATCAACAAAGAACAAACGGCTTTCAAACATTTTCTGATGAATCAAAACAGATCCTTTTGCCTGGGTTGCTACCACTAGCATAATACTCATCAAATCTGGCGTAAAACCTGGCCAGGGCGCATCATAAATAGTCATAATAGATCCATCAATAAAGGTTTGAATCTCATAATGATCTTGCGCAGGGATATGAATATCGTCACCTTGCATTTCCATTTGAATCCCCATCCGTTGAAATGCATTGGGAATAATTCCCAATTCTTGGACTTGCGCATTTTTGATCGTTATTTCCGATTGTGTCATGGCTGCCAAACCAATAAAACTTCCAATTTCTATCATATCTGGAAGCACCCTATGATCAGCACCTCCTAATGTAGTGACCCCAGTAATGACCAACTTATTCGAGCCTAAGCCTGAAATTTGAGCGCCCATTCTTACAAGTAATCTACATAGTTGCTGGACATAAGGCTCACAAGCTGCATTGTATATGGTGGTTTGCCCTTCGGCAAGAACAGCTGCCATCACAACATTAGCAGTACCCGTCACCGAAATTTCGTCCATTAAAATATAGGTGCCTTTTAGCTGAGGGGAAGCTATGGCATAACGACTGTGCTCTGCATCATAACTGAATTCTGCACCGAGCTTTTGTAATCCCAAGAAATGGGTATCCAAACGCCGACGGCCTATCTTATCACCTCCTGGTTGTGGCAAAAAAGCCTTTCCGAAACGAGCAAGTAGCGGCCCAATTAACATCACCGACCCCCTAATCTTACTAGCATTTTTTTGAAAATCTTCTGAATTAAAATAATCCAGGTCGATATCATCCGCTTGAAAAGTATAGGTATCCGCACGCACTTTTTCTACTTTAACACCTAAGCCACGTAACAACTCCAGTAAACGTTCTACATCACGAATAGCTGGTATATTAGATATGGTCACTTTCTCCTTGGTCAACAATGGGGCACACAATACCTGGAGTGCCTCGTTTTTGGCCCCTTGTGGAATGATCTCTCCGCTAAGGGTATGTCCTCCTTGAACTCTAAATGCATCTTGTGTTTTCATCTGTTTTACTTTTGGGATTAACGGTCCTCACAAATTCTGGCGCGAAGGTAAAATAAAAAACCACCCTCCATATGAAACAGAAGGTGGTTTTTTTCGCTATAATTATTCGTTTTATTTTCTTCTCCGATTTGATTTTGATCTTCCTTTATGGGAATGATTGCGGTGATTATCGGTGTTGCGTTTATTTGGGCGGCGGCGGTTGGGCTGAGATAGTGTTTCGATAGAAGCGTCATCATCCATCACTAGTTGTCCTTCAGAGAGGGCTTCTAAGTCATTCTTGATGATTTCATCACTTACATAATGTTCTTTTAACCAAGTCCGATAGGCTAACTTCATATAAGAACCGATTACCCCTGCAAAACCTTCTCGTTTGGGACCTTCCTCCATTGCAATGGCCTTATCCACTAATTTCTGGACATTGTTACCATAGTGACGAAATTTAGCCTCTGTGATTGGATAAGGAACTTTACCGGGCTTTTTAAATGCCTCTTCAGGTGTTGGGATATGACCGTTTGGTGGATCTATCTTAATATCAAATTCGGCAATCCGAAAAACGTGGCGCCAAAGCTTATCTCGATAATCATCTAAGTTTCGGTTTTGTGGATGCATTTGCATCATTAAGCCAACAATTTTCTCAATAAACGCCTGACGTTCTTCGTCATTTTCAATAGTTTTGGCGTGCTGAATTAGCTTCTGAATATTACGTCCATATTCTGGAATAATCAGGTTATCTTTTTCGGAGTTATACTCCATTTTATATTTCATAATAAATAATTTAAAACAAGGTATTATTGGCTTGAGTGAAGCCCTATAAGTTTTTGAGGATAGCTTGCTTAGTATAGCGTAGTCTAGCCTAAATTGTTCAATATTGGTGTTTACTCTACAGTTACAGACTTTGCCAAATTCCGGGGCTGATCTACATTACAACCTCGCAATACGGCGATATAATAAGACAAGAGTTGCAGTGGAATAACGGATAATAAGGGCGATAATGGCTCTTCTGTTTCTGGTATCTCAATGGAAAAGTCCGCAATTTTACTAATGATTTGGTCTCCTTCAGGAACAATTGCAATCACTAGGCCTTTGCGTGCTTTTACTTCTTGTACGTTACTTACTACTTTTTCGTAGGCGCTTTGATTGGTAGCGATTACGATCACAGGCATTTCTTCATCAATGAGCGCAATCGGCCCGTGCTTCATCTCAGCGGCAGGGTAACCTTCGGCGTGAATATAAGAAATTTCTTTAAGTTTTAGGGCACCTTCCAGCGCAACTGGAAAATTATACCCTCTTCCAAGGTACAAAGCATTTGCTTTATCTTTAATTTCCTGAGCGATGTATTGAATTTTATCATCCTGCTGTAGGACTTTTTCAATTTTTTGCGGAATCAGTGCCAGTTCATTCACTAAGCGATGGTAATAAGGGCTAGAAATCTTCCCTCTTCGATATGCTAAGGACAAAGCCATCAAGCTTAATAAAGTAACCTGCCCCGTAAAAGCTTTGGTTGATGCTACTCCAATTTCAGGCCCTGCATGAATATACGAACCGGTATCCGTTAGCCGTGCAATAGAGGAACCGACAACATTAACTACTCCGTAGACAAAAGCGCCTTTTTCTTTGGCTATTTCGATAGCTGCAAGCGTATCTGCCGTCTCTCCTGATTGAGAAACCGCAATTACAACATCATTTTCATTTAAAATAGGATTCCGATAACGAAATTCTGAAGCGTATTCAACCTCTACCGGAATGCGGACTAGGTCCTCAAACAAATACTCTCCAATCAGACAAGAGTGCCAGGAGGTACCACAGGCGACCATAATAATTCGATCTGCATTGGCCAATTTATTACCATAATCATCTAGTCCTCCTAATCGAACCCAACCTTCTTCAGCATTTACCCGGCCGCGCATACAGTCTTTTAGAGTAATTGGCTGCTCGTGAATTTCTTTGAGCATAAAATAATCATAGCCCCCTTTTTCTAGCCGTTCAATTTTCATATCCAACTCTTGGATAAAAGGCCTTTGAATAACATTAGAGATGGTTTTAATTTCGTACTGCCCATTTTGTCTTAAAACTACAATCTCCTCATCATTCAAGTAAATCACTTTATTGGTATGTTCTATGATGGGCGTAGCATCAGAAGCCAAGAAAAACTCCTCTTCACCAATTCCAACAACTAAAGGGCTGGCTTTACGAGCCCCCACCAGCATGTTTGGTGCCTGTTGATCTAGCACAACAATGGCAAACGCTCCAACAACTCTAGTCAATGCAATACGAACAGCCTCTGCTATATCTACCTGTTCTTTATCTTGAATAGCCTGAATTAAATTAACCAACACCTCTGTATCCGTATCAC
>CAXIDD010000018.1:0-18014 GCA_964021975.1 uncultured Saprospirales bacterium
GTTGGTGATATGATTGTTGGTGAAGTCCATCAAATTCTGAAAAGAGATATTCTGGTACTAGATGATGCTACCGGACACGAATTGCTGCTGCCTCGTAATGAGATGATCAAAGGAGATTATTTCCGTAAAGGAGATATGGTCCGTGGTGTAATTGCAAATGTAGAAATGAAAAACAACAATCCAAGCGTGATCATGTCCCGTACGGATAGTCGTTTCCTAGAAAAATTGTTGGAGCAAGAAGTACCTGAAATTGAAGATGGCTTAATCAGTGTGCGTAAAATTGTACGTATTCCTGGTGAGCGTGCTAAAGTTGCGGTAGAGTCTTATGATGATCGGATCGATCCAGTCGGAGCCTGTGTTGGTATGAAAGGTTCACGGATTCACGGTATCGTCCGTGAATTGAAGAATGAAAATATTGACATTGTCAACTTTACCAATAACCTAAGTTTATTTATTCAGCGTTCCTTGACTCCAGCAAGAGTTTCGAGAATTGACTTGAATATGGAGACTAGACGAGCAAATGTTTACCTAGAACCAGATCAAGTGTCTTTAGCAATTGGAAAAGGCGGAAGTAATATTAAATTAGCCAGTCAACTAACAGACCTGGAAATTGACGTCTTCAGAAATGTAGAAGAATACGAAATCGACGATGTCGATCTAGATGAATTCGGAGATGAGATCGAACAGTGGGTCATTGATTCATTGAAATCGATCGGCTGTGACACCGCTCGCAGTGTTCTGAACTTGAGTAAGGATGAATTGCTCAGAAGAACAGATCTTGAAGAAGAAACAATCGGCGATATCATGAAGGTGTTAGCGGCCGAATTTGAAGAATAATATTTTGTGTCTACTGCTCAATTGACTTGGGCAGTAGACACATTTTAGTAATCAGGGTACAAATAGAAAGTTTTTGTACAAAGTAATTGAAAAACGAACTCTTTTATTTAAGTTTGTGTTGATTTAAAAGGATACATATATGTATCTGATAATAAACACCACTTAGAAAGTTCTTGGTGGTAGTAATTTTGGAAGTGGTCATTGGCGTATCGGTAGAAATTTTTTTCTCACATCAAGTCCCAATTAAAATAACGGACTTTTACTAAGCTTTTTTCCGAAATAGCTTCATCAAACCAAGTAAAATAAGGGCGTAGACCGGATAACATTTTTAAATGGGTGTTAAGATTGGTCTTTTTACCTTATCTTTGCACTGATTTTGGAAAATACTGAATCCCAATTGATTTTTCCTTTAATTTCAGGCCCATAAATAATTAGTGCGCTGTTACTATTCAATAAGGACAGTCGCCCAGAAATGATTTTTATAAAGCCAACAAAAGTTAGATTAAGTACTAAAATATTATAATGGCGAAACGTTTAGTTAAGATAGCAAAAGAACTCAATGTAGGGACGAGCACAATTGTCGATTTTTTGAATGCCAATGGCTTTGAAATCGATAATAAGCCTACAGCGAAAATCTCGGACGATATGTACGATGAGCTGACGAAAGAGTTTCAGAAGTCTATCGATATCAAAGAGAAATCCCGCCAAATCAACATTGGTTCTCGAAATAAGAAAGAAGAAGTTACCGAAACTGTTGTTGAGGCGCCCAATCCTTTCTCTAAAAGCCCTGAGCCACCTGCTGCTCCTGAACCTGAAAAAAAGACTGCCCCTGAGGAACAAGTAATCAAGGCAGATGCTCCTAAAATTCAGCTTAAAAAAGTAGGTAAAATTGACCTGGGTCAAAGTCTTCAGAAGCGCGTTAATAAAAAGAACGAGCCTAAGACTAAACCAGTAGAGGAAACTTCAACTCCAAAAGCTGCGGTTGAACCAAGCACTGCTCCGGAAGCACCTGTAGTTGAAAAAGTTGTAGAGGAAAAACAAACCCAATCTACACCAGCTGAAAAAGCTCCGGTAGTAGAAGAAAATAAAGTGCCTGAAGCCAAGGCCGAAACACCTCCAGCTTCTAAAACAGAAGAAACTAATACGGAGGAAGTCAAAACAGAGGAAGTCAAAACCGAAGGAGAAGTTACTCCAGAAGTCCCTAAGGACGGAGATGCGCTTGTTCGTTCTAAAACTCCTGAACTGAGAGGTTTGAAAATTTTAGGGAAAATTGATACCCAAAAATTTGAACGCCCACGTAAGAAAAAGAAAAAAGAAACCAATACACCAGGCGCTCGGAAAGAACGTAAGCCAGGAGGTACTGGTAATAGTACGCCAGGTACAGGTGGTGCAAATAAAGAAAGAAAACGTAGAGTTAAGGAAGGTGGTCCAGATAAGCCCGCTGACGCTAAATCAAAAACAACTACGGGTACCACTGGCACCACTGGTGATCAGCCACAACGTAAAAGACGTCGTCGTAAAAAGATCACTATTGAGACCAATAATAGTGGGGGCGAAAGAACCAGAAGAGAAAGAAGCCCGAATGCGCCACAAGGTAGAAATACAACACGTAGAGCCAAACCTAAGCAAGATGTAGTCAAAGAGGTTTCACAAAAAGAAATCGAAGAAAAAATCAAGGCTACTATGGCCCGCCTTCAAGGTGGTGGCAAAAACCGCAGACGAAAACTTAATCGCGATAAGCGAGATAGACATAAGGAAAAACAAGAACAGCTAGAAGCTCAGCAGGATACTACAGGTAAGTTAGAAGTAACAGAGTTTATTTCTGTTTCAGAGCTTGCCAGTATCATGAATGTAGGTATCACAGATGTGATCACTACTTGTATGAACTTGGGTATCATTGTTTCGATCAATCAAAGACTAGATGCTGAAGTTATCGAATTAGTCGCCGGTGAGTTCGATTTTGAAGTTGATTTTATCAACGCAGAAGAGCAAATCAGTGATGACTTTGAAGATGACTTCGTAGATGATCCAGCTGACTTGATTGGACGGAATCCAATCGTGACCGTTATGGGACACGTTGATCATGGTAAAACTTCACTCCTGGATTATATCCGAGATACAAAAGTGGCTGACGGAGAGGCAGGGGGAATTACCCAGCACATTGGTGCCTACGAGGTTAAAACAGAAAATGGACAAGGGGTTACTTTCCTAGATACTCCGGGGCACGAAGCCTTTACCGCCATGCGTGCACGTGGTGCCAAAGTAACAGATATCGCAATCATTATTATTGCTGCTGATGATAATGTAATGCCGCAAACAAAAGAAGCTATTTCTCATGCCCAAGCGGCTGGTGTACCGATGGTTTTTGCCATTAATAAGATCGATAAAGACGGTGCTCAACCTGAAAGAATCAAACAAGAACTAGCAAGTATGAATATCTTGGTAGAATCTTGGGGTGGCTCTTTCCAGTCTCAAGATATCTCTGCTAAAAGTGGCGAAGGCATTGATGAGCTAATTGAAAAAGTATTACTTGAAGCCGAGATCTTAGAACTAAAAGCCAATCCAGTAAGGAAAGCTTCTGGTACCGTACTCGAGGCTTCTTTAGATAAAGGACGTGGATACGTTACCAAAGTACTGGTACAAAACGGTACTTTAGGCATTGGCGATCCTATCGTTGCTGGAGAATATGCAGGTAAAATTAAGGCCATGCTGAACGAACGTGGAAAGCGTATCAAAACAGCTGGACCTTCTAAACCAGTCATGATTCTAGGTTTGAGTGGTGCTCCACAAGCAGGAGAGCTATTCAAAGAAATGGCAGTAGAGCAAGATGCTAAACAGTTGGCTAATAAACGGGCTCAACTTTCTAGAGAACAAGCCAACAGAGCTACGAAACGTATTTCATTGGATGAGATCGGTCGTCGTTTGGCCCTCGGAACCTTTAAAGAATTAAACCTAATTGTTAAAGGTGATGTGGATGGTTCTGTAGAAGCACTTTCTGATTCCTTGATCAAGCTTTCTGTTGAAACCGTTCAAGTAAATGTTATTCATAAAGCAGTTGGGCAGATTATTGAATCTGATGTTTTATTAGCATCTGCTTCTGATGCAATTATCATCGGATTCCAGGTACGCCCATCCTTGAATGCCCGTCGACTAGCTGAGAAAGAAGGGGTACAGATCAAGACTTACTCTATCATCTACGAAACCATCGAAGAAATTAAGATGGCCATTGAAGGGATGTTGGAACCAACCAAAGAAGAGAAAATTCTTGGAGAAGTCGAAGTTCGGGATATTTTCAAGATTTCTCGTGTGGGTACCGTTGCCGGTGGATTTGTTAAAGACGGGAAAGTTGCCCGAAACAATCACATACGCCTGATCCGAGATGGTATCGTGGTATATCCTACAAAAGAGGGGGCACATGGTAAATTAGCTTCGCTAAAACGATTCAAAGATGATGTGAAAGAAGTGAAGAATGGCCTAGAATGTGGTCTTTCCATTGAGAATTTCAACGATCTTAAAGTGGGCGATACCGTTGAAGCTTATGAAATAATCGAAATCAAGCAAACCCTGGATTAAATTGGATTCAGTACTTTAGCTTGTATTAAATATAAAAAAGAAGTAGATCAACCTTGGTCTGCTTCTTTTTTTTGAGTCAAAAATTAGCTTCTTAGAAAACGAAAATAAATGAGTTAGATCTTGGTAAATAAAGTATTCTACTCTTGAACATTCTTGCTATTAACTTGGTCTAAGTGATTTTGTCTCTATTACTTAAAAAGCGCTTGCTTTTTCCAAAAAGAAATATCAAATTGTGTGCAATTAAATATCTTAATATTTGAAGAAATGTCCTAATTGTTATGAGTAAACCTAGAGTAGTTAAAGATTACGAAAAGTTAAGCGATGAAGTTAAGGAACAAATTAAGTTGATTTACCCTCGAGGGTTTTCCCAACATTTGGTTTCTTTTACTAATCGGGATGGTGAAAAAAAGAAAGGATTGCCATTTGAAACAGAAGATTTTTATTATCTCATTCGAATGACTACGGTTAAGGCAACCCAAATTATCGAGGACGATGATGATTTTAATGATCAAGGTGTCCTTAAGCAAGAAGCCTTATTGGATTATACTGAAAAATATGAGTATGAAGATACACTGTCACTAAATGCCAATGACGATAATGACTTTGATATCGTTGATCCAGATACGGAGGATAATTAGTGAAGTTCTTTAAGTTTCTTGGAAAAACACTTTAAGTGGTAAAAGAATGTACCATACCGATCAGTTGGATATGGTGCACTCCTTTACTATTTTATTAGGCTTTCGCTAAAGTCTTAATAGCATTCACAAAAACATCTAATTCTTTGGTTGTAGTATAAATGTTTGGCGTAATGCGGCAACCTCTCACACCTGGGCGATTAATTGCCACGGTCCAAATCCGATGCTGACTCAGCAAAGCTTTTGCAAAATCAGCTGGCTCCATATTTTCTACCCCAACATTCGCAATACCACAGGATCTGCTCGCCTCAGCAGGTGTGTTGACAATAACTCCAGGAACATCTCTAACCTTAGACGTCCAGTAATTTTGTAGATAGCGTAATCTAGCTTCTTTTCGGTCCGGACCTAAACGATGATAGTATTCCAAGGCATTAAGAATAGCCAAATCTGTTGCTACCGGATGTGTGCCGGTATGACTCAAACGACGCATATCATCTTCCGCTCGATTCATTTCGGCAAACAAGGGCCATAAACCCGAGATTTGATCTTTCTTGACGTATAATAACCCAGCTCCTAAAGGCACACTCAGCCATTTGTGGAGGCTGGTACCATAATAATCACAGCCTAAATCTGGAATGTTGAATTGTAGATGAGCAAAAGCATGGGCTCCATCTACCATTACTTTGACGTTTTTGCTATGTGCCATATCTGCAATTTTCCGTATAGGAAGCACTTGCCCAGTAATATTTACCATATGGCAAACCATTAAGAGCTTTGTCTTTGAAGTAATGGCATTGGCATAAAGTTCTACAATCTCACTATCAGAACGCGGATGATTGGGTAAAGAGATGGTTTTGTTGACTACACCATGACGTTGGGCTTGTAACTCAAACATATCCCTCATAGCTCCGTAATCCTGGAGCGCCATAACGGCTTCATCTCCTTTTTTCCAGTGTTGTCCACCAATGACTAAATCCAGTGATTCGGTTGTATTTCGAGTGAGCGCCAATTCGTCTGCTGAACAACCTGCTACTTCTGCCAATTGCTCCTTAATGAAATGCTTATTATCCCACTGGACCGTTCGCATATAATAAGAGCCTTGATAGTTGACTTCTCGGATATGATGAATATAATTTTCTAAAGTTTCCTGAGGTACAAAGCAGTAATAACCATTTTCTAAATTAATGTAATCAGGCTTCAAACGATAACCGCTGCGAACCTGGGCCCAGAAAGCTTCATCGGTAGCTATGTCATCAGGTGATCGGCCTTCTACATTTGCGCAAATTCGATCTAAATTTTGAAAAATGGCTGGTCCTGTCAGCCCTAATGCCGCCATTTGGCGGAGGAATGCTCTACGTTTTTTCATAATCGCTTCTTAATCTAGTTCTTCCAAATAAAAAGTTTTCATCTGGATTTCTAAGTTAATAAATATTTTTAAGCATTACTAAAACTGAAAAAACGAATGAATGCTCCATTAAATCTGTTTTTTGAAACCGAATGAGAGAATTCCCGTATATAAAAGCCAGCGCTCTATCAATAAAAATGGTCTAATTTTCTAGTAAAACCTCTAGGTGGGGATCTATTTGTCTATGAGGGAAAAATTTATAACTTATTATTATATTATAAAAAAATAAATACTTAAATTTAAGAAGCAATTTGAATTTGGCTATTGAGAATTGTTATTGATGATTTTTAGGCCAATTGAGGCGTAAAATGCGGAGTTTAGCAGCGCTAAATGAGCAATTTTGCAACGAAAAGTGGACTGAAAAGGGCAATAACAAAATCATACTGTTAAATTCAAATAGCTTCTAAGTATTCAAAAGTAAATAAGAGAAAATGTATTCAGTGATTAGATTCACATACATTTTAACCCGTTTTAATTATACCCTGAACGTCAATTATGGACCGGCCGTCCCCGTGGACGGCCATTTTTATGTACTAGTGTAACTTATTGAGCGCGTCTACAATAGATTTGAGTACAATGAAAATAGGCTCTCTACCTTCTTTTGAAAGTAAACCATCCTCTTCATCAATCAAGGCATCTTCAATAAAAGCTAGTAAATCTTCTTGGCTGGTATCTTTAAAAAATATGTCCATTCGTTCCCGGAAGCGTTGCGCCTTTACAGTTTGCATTTTTGTCCAATTCTCCTCTTCCGTTTCACTTAGCAAGGCTTCGCTGAGGGATAAAATTTGCCCTGGGTGTTTGACCTTAATGGATTCAATAATAACCAGGACCAAAAATAAAATGTATTCTCGTTCGCGTTCCAAAAAGGCTCCAAAATTTTCTGAAAAAAGGTAGGCTAGTAAAACGGGTTGTTCTGCCTCTAAGGATTCAACAGCGAGCGCTCTGTCTGCGTCAGAGGTGCCCAGTTTTACTGCTATATGATCAATGGTGGTTTCGTCAATGAACTGCATAGTTGTTGAACTTAATATTAATGATTGAAACCTTTGTCAGGTTCAAGTGTCTCTGTTTTATCTTCACTCCCATTTGGCATCTCCACCTCATCTGGTTGGAAAAGAGCTGGTGTTTGAAGCTGAAAGATTTTAGCTCTTTTACCCATGATATCAGAAATAAATGCCATCTGATTACCTGAAAGTGGCATAGATAGGCCATATTCATTAGCACTTGTATTGACACTAGGACCCATATTTTGAGGCTGGGACCAGGAGCTCCAACCTTCCGTATTTTTTTTACTGTAATAAAGATCATAGCCACCAAGTCCAGACAGTCCATTGCTGGCAAAGAATAAACTTTTATTATCAGCTGCTAAGAATACGCTGCATTCATCGCCTTGCATATTCATTGGCAACGATAAGCGGGTAGGGTAAGACCATTGCCCAAATATTCCTTTACGAGAGTAAAAAATATCCGCTTGCGTGTCTATACTATCTTTAGATCCACAGAGGAATAAGGTTTGCTCGTCAGCACTAACCGAATAACTTTTTATGTTCTTAAAGCTGGGTAGACCTGGTACGGCAACCCTTTGTTCCACGCCCCATCTTCTACCTTGCTTTTCAATCACAAAGAGTTGAGTTTGTTGATCAATGTTTTTTGTGAAATACAATCGATTCCCGCTCAGGTTTATACTGACCACTTGCTCATCTGCTTCTGAGTTGATTTGTGGCCCCAGATTAATGGGGCTTTTCCATTGTAGGTATTCATTTTCGGCATAAGCCATCCAAATATCTGTTTGGTTGGCTTTACCAAAATTGAAGGTAGCTCCCTTACGGGAAAAATAGATAACATTTGCCTGGGGACCAAAAACTACGGATGGTTCTGTAATCGGATCTGACCTAAACAAGGATTTGGGTTGCGGTTGAACAAGGGAATCCAAATCAGTTTGTGCACCGATCATGGTGACCATGCAAAGTGAAAAAATAAAGAGTAATCCTTGCTTCATATAATTTTAAATGGGCCTCAATAAAGTTACGTTCAGTCTTTATTGAGGTGTGTAGTTTTCTCTATTGGATTGTACTAAATACAAGACGCAAAAGTATTAATTAAGGTTATCGCAAAAGTACAATTAAAACGATTGCAAAAAGCCTTAATTGCAGTAATTCGGAGCTAATGAATTGTAATTATGCTATCTTTTTACAAGTTGTACTAAACATCAAAAGTAATATGTACTTCGGGGGTTTTAGGATGTGCTTGACAAGTTAAGATATAACCTTCTGCTACTTCTTCTTCATCTAAGGCTAGGCATACTTCCATAGCTGTTTTTCCAGATACGACCTTGGCCATACAAGAAGAACAAGCTCCTGAAGTACAAGAGTAGGGAGGATCTAGTTTTTGCTCTAGCATCACCGCTAAGATATTTTTATCAGCGGGGACATCTATCTCTAATTGTTGACCATCCAAGTCTACTTTAACTTTGGCACTACTAAAAGTAGTATCATTTGAAACGGTATGTTTGTCCGCACTTTCTACGGTGAAATATTCTAAATGAACTCGTTTTTTATCAATACCATTGGCCTTTAAATGGCCTTCTACACTTTGCATCATAGCATTAGGGCCGCAAATAAAATAATCTGCCTCTTTGGTACGCAGGGGGTGTTCTTCTAAAAAGCGCTCTACCAAAGTCGGGATAATTCGGCCAACGTGACCATCCCAATCCGTTTTACCTTTACTGAATAAACCGCCAATACCTTTAGTCTTGGTTTTTTCCGGTTGACTTAAGACGTGCGTTACGGTTAATTGACCAGCATATCGCTTTTCTAATTCTTTCAGTTGAGTTT
The DNA here is from genome assembly GCA_964021975.1 of uncultured Saprospirales bacterium. Taxonomy (GTDB): domain Bacteria; phylum Bacteroidota; class Bacteroidia; order Chitinophagales; family Saprospiraceae; genus DATFKA01. The sequence continues at coordinate 9,282 of CAXIDD010000018.1, forward strand.
GAAAAATTATGGAAGCTTTATTTCGATTTCCATAAAGTAAGTGTAAGGTGCTCTGTGGCTCTTTCTCTAGGGTTGTTTTGATGATAGACATTAGTGGAGTGATCCCACTACCGGCTCCAAAAAAGTAATAGGTTTGTCTTTTCTCTGGATCTAATTTAGTTTGAAAACGACCTTCTGGTGGCATTACATCAACCGTGTCTCCAACTTTTAACTGACGATTGATATAAGGAGACACTTTGCCACCGGATACTTCTTTAACCGTGACGACTAGATCCGTTTCTAAGGGACTACTAGACATAGAATAGGCCCGGCGTTCTTCTTCTCCTTGGATGTCGAAACGCAAAGTCAGGTACTGACCATGTTTGTATTTAAAAGTTTCTTTTAAAGCAGTGGGAACATCAAAAGATACGCTAACAGTATCTGCCGTCTCGCGCTGGATATTTTTTACAGTAAGTGTATGAAAGTTCGAACTCATTTTGTAGTCTTGTTTGAATTGTGTTTTTAACAATCAAGTCTTGGATTGGGTTTAGGATTAAGGCCGGTTTAAAGTAATCCATCTGAAAGAAACTTTAAACAGACGCTAAATTAATGTAAAGGTACGTATAGCTAGAAAGACACCAAAGCCCAATAAGACAATTCCAACGCCTTTTCTTAACCAAATAAGATGCTTCGGTTGCATAACTTTTCTGATTCTTTTGGAAAGAACGATTTTTAACAAATCTGTTAGCACTACCGTTCCTAAAATAGCTCCAAAAAAGAGGCTAGCCCGGTTTGGACTTAGAGCTTCGTCAATAAGTGTCGTACCAATACCTAGCCATAAGATAATCGTAAAAGGATTGAAGGCATTGAGTAAAAATCCTTTTATATAAAGGGATAAATAGGAGGAGCTACGTTGATACAATTGATCATCTGGAAGCAGCAGGTTCTTAGGAGGCACCAGAAGAGAAATCAAGCCGAAGATTAAAAATAAGACGCTCCCTAAAATACCAATGGCTATATCTAGCTGATTACCATCCATGTATTGTTGCATGATGGTCAGTCCAAAATAAGCCAATAAAATGTATCCCATATCACTCGTCCAAATCCCCAGTCCAACCACGGCGGAAGCTCTAAACCCTTCCTCTATGGCTGTTTGTAATAAAGTAAAAAATACGGGGCCGATCATAAAACATAAGACCAATCCAATTTTTATTCCTTGTAATAATAAGTCCATACACTGCTAATCGTAAAATCGTGGTCATGTATTAGGAAGTCTTGGCCTGTACGAAGGCTTCCCATTCTTTAAATTGTGTTTCATTCATTACTCTGGGAAACTTATTCTGGCCTCCCATCTTACCTTGTAAGCGTTGCCAATCGTAAAATAGTTCTAGTGCAATCACCTTCACTTCAGGCTTGCTTAAGACATTAGCTCGCTCTACAGCGTAGTCTTCATTAACAACTTTAAGTGTTTGGTCCAATAACTTTGTAGCCGCGTTGGGGTCTAGAGGTGCATCAGTACCTAGGTACCATTTATGAGCAAAGAAGGAACCGACTTCTACTGCTGCAACGGTAAATTCTCGAATTGGCCTACCAAAATTATTTTCAATTGCCTGTACACCTTGATTCATATTGTCTACGGAGAGATGCTCTCCACAAATACTCAAGTAGTGCTTAGTACGTCCAGTAATAATTATTTCAGAACGGTTTTTATCCACAAATTGTATAGTGTCACCAATTAAATAACGCCAGGCTCCGGCACAAGTACTTATAACTAAGGCATAGTTAACGCCCTCTTCTATTTCTTCAATATTCAAACTATGCGCATTGGGTTTAATTTGCCCCTCTAAATCAAAGTTAGTTTCATTAAAAGGAATGAACTCATAGAAAATACCATTGTTCAAGAGCAACTTCATAGCCCGCGTCTCCGGCCGATCCTGGTAGGCGATAAACCCTTCGGACGCGAGATAGGTGTCCATATAGATTAAGGGTTGAGCCATCATTTTTTCAAAACTTTTGCGCAGTGGTTCGAAGTGAATACCACCATGAACACAAACCCTTAGGTTGGGCCAAATGTCATGAATGGTATCCAGCTGATGTACTTCGATAATACGTTCCATCATCAACTGTAACCAGGAAGGAATCCCCACTAAGTAACCAATGTCCCAGTTTGGAGCTTGCTTGACAATTTCATCTAGACGTTGATCCCAACTGCTAAGCTTAGAAATCTTATTGCCTGGTTTATAGTATGGGCGTAGCCAGAATGGTGGTTTACTAGCATTAATACCGCTGAGGTCCCCCGCGAAAAAGCCACCTTGATGCTCCAGTTCAGAAGTGCCTCCAAGCATCATCATCTCTTTGGTAAATAAATCTGGAGGAATATTGAAATTACTCAAGGCAAAAAACATTTTTAAACCCGCCTTCCGCATGGCCCGAGTCATGTCATCTGTAATAGGGATATGCTTACTTGGTGCACCCGAAGTGCCGGAGCTTTTTGCGAAAAATTTGATTTTACCTTTCCAGCTTACATTTTCTACCTGGTTCAGAGACATATGCCACCATTTTTCATACATCGTGTCGTAATCAAAAATAGGTACTTCTTGCTGAAAGGTTTGGATGAGCTCATTAGACTTTAGGATGGGCTTGAAATTGTAATACTGACCGAAAGCAGTTGAAGACGCTTTGCGGAGTAATCGTTTCAAAGTCCTACGTTGGTGTTTAATCGGAGGAATGAGTTCGTGTTGTCCGTCTAGGCGCTCGCCAAGGGCTACCCCTCGCTTAATTAATGCTCCTACTAGTGCCATGGTTCGATGTAATTAGATATACAAATAGCTGTTTAGTTATCAAAGTTAGGTAAATTAGACAAAAAGCTAAGGAGAACACTTTTTTTGATACCAACGTCTCTTTTTTCTATACAGATTAAGTGCAATTGGGTTTTAGACTACCATTTAACTTCTAAGGATTAAAAGCATCTAAGTAAAAATATTTTAGATAAAAATCTTCTTATATTTAAGCAAATTGCTTAAATATAAGAAGATGAAAGAATTGTAATTGTTTTAATGTGTTGATTATCAAGTGTTTAAAAATTTGGCACGCTATTTGAATATATATTAGTGTAACAACGATAAATAGTTTAAACAAAACATTAATATAGAATGTCCACATTTGATTTTCAGACAAAATTTAGTACACTAGAAAATTTATTATTTGCCTTTGCCATGAAATTGACACGAAACCAAGATCGGGCTAAAGACCTAATGCAAGAGACCGCTTTTCGTGCTTTTCGCCACCGGAGTAAATTCAGGCCTGGTACGAACTTTAAAGCTTGGGTAACCACAATCATGCGGAATACTTTTATTAATAATTACCGTAGAAAAAAGACCCGTAACCAAGTTGAAGCACCAATTGAAGAATATGCATTTGCACTGGAAAGCAAAACTATTCAGAATGGCGCATCGAATCGGTTGATGATGCAAGAATTGATGGACATGCTGGATACCTTGTCTGATTTATATAAGGTGCCATTTTTAATGCACCACAAAGGTTTTCAGTATATGGAAATCGCCGAACAATTAGATATTCCAATTGGAACAGTGAAGAGTCGTATTTTCTTTGCTAGACGCAAAATGAAAGAAATGATTTATGCTAATTATGGTAAAGATTTTCGCATTGCCAGCTAATTAGATTTAAATGGACACTTAAAAGATAAAAACAAAACAAAAACTAACTTGAACAGGTAAGCCCAGATATTAAGTACAATCCAATAAAACCAAAATCCCTTAGAAGCTATTTGAATGCAATTTTAGCAAATAGGTAAAATTAATTTCAATAGCTTCTTTGCCCTAATTCCGAACAAATTCACAGATTAAGAAAAGGACTTAAATCAAAGTGAAATTTATTAAACCCACTCCAATAAGTCCCTTTGTATCCCTTGTACATATTACATTATTTTTTAACCCGAAAAAACCAAACAAATGAGCGCATTTACAGACAAGTTGAAAGGAAACTGGAACCAAATTAAAGGTAAATTGAAACAGAAATACGGTGATTTAACAGATGATGATCTGACCTACGAAGAAGGTAAAGAAGAGGAGCTTCTAGGTAAAATCCAAGAGAAAACTGGTGAAACTAAAGGAGCCATTAAAGATTGGATTAATTCTATCTAGTCTCAATAGCCAAACCTGTCTACTGCAGGTAGATTCAAACAGCTTATAACTAATATTAAAAAGTGGATGTCCTATTACTTAGGGCATCCACTTTTATCGTTAATAAGCTATTTTTACAACTCGATCAAAAAAGAGAAAAGTCTTTTCCACCTGCTTCTGCCAATAAGGCCATTCATGCCCACCAGAGAACTCTTGGTATTCGTGTAGGATAGTAGCATCTTTTAGTTGTTGATGCAAAAGGCGGTTGGCCTCAAGCAAATTGTCATCAATCCCACAGTCAAAGCGCAAAGCCGGTAAATTATTTCGGTTTTCAATTAATAAGTCAATGGCCTTATTTTGTTTGGTGAAAGCCGAATAAGCGGCTAGAGATTCCTCCACAAAAAGCGGCATATGCTCCAAAGTCGTGATAGAACTATGTGCTGAAATTGCTTGGAATAATTTCGAAAAGCGAGCGCCTAAAGTTAAAGCGCCATACCCCCCCATAGACAAGCCCCCAATACACAAGGGACTATTAGCATCTGCACCTGAAATGTTTTCCCTGATCGCTAATGGTACATCTCTTACAATCCATTGATCAAACTGCTTTTGATGATGAGCAAAATAGGCAGATCCGTCTCCCCATAGCCCGTCCGAGGGCATTGCTATTATTGCTGGATTAATTCGACTTTCTTGGATCATCCGTTTGGCCGTTTGGGCCGCACCACCTTGTAGGGCCCAAGACCAGGCACTACCATAAACCCCGTGAAGCAAGATATAGATTGGTAAGGATTGGTCATTGGCTACTTCTGGAACAAACAAGCAAATATCTCCTCGCCCTTGCAAGCTGGGCGTCTTTATCGTCAAAAAGCGAAGTCCACTTGCATCGAATTGTGGATCAGATATTTCTGTGGTACGAAAACTGCTCATGCCTTTATTTTAATCTTCAAATACAATGACTCCCTTGGCATTTCTGCCATTCAACAGATCATCAAAGGCGATTTGTAAGTCCTTCAAAGGGTAGGTTCGAGTAATCATTTCATCCAACTTGAGTTGCCCATTTTGATAGAGCTGCATAATCTTCGGGAAATCTACCTGAGGCCGACACTTACCATAAAGCGGATTGATATAGGTTTTGTCCCACTCAAACAAACGCATGTCAATCGTAATCTCTTCTTCGATGCCACTGACTTGTACAGCCGTTCCGGCGTTCCGAACCATAGCTAATGGGGCTGCACCCAAAGCTGGAATAGCGGTACATTCAAAGGCATAATCCGCACCGCGGCCACCACAAATTTGCTTGACTTTTTCAGCTACGTGTAAAAGTCCCTTATCGGCTGGGTCTGCCAGAATAAGGACCGTTGCGCCAAATTGCTGAGCTAATTTGAGTTTGTTTTCGTTGATATCGACTGCAATAATGCTGGCCGCACCACTAATAGCTGCCGCTTGAATAACATTCAATCCAACTCCCCCACAGCCTAAAACAACCACCGAACTACCGGCCCTTAACTTAGCTGCATTGACAACGGAACCATATCCGGTCATCACGCCACAACTGATGATGGCAGCGGCAGGGAAGTTATGGGACTTAAGCTCCGTTTTGACCAAGGCAGCAGCTTTAACTAAGGCATATTCGCTTAACGTACCTAAATTAAAAGATCTTTCGATGGATTTCCCTTTCCATTGCGTACTCTCTAAAGCCGCGTGTCCAGGTGTATGTCCATTGCCACCAGCTACCACCGGAGAGTTGTTTTCGCAAATATGCTGATTGCCCTCCTGACATTGAAAACAGGTCATGCATGGAGTTGCCCAATTGAGGATGACTTGGTCACCGAGTGATAAGTCCTGAACGGCACTGCCTATCTTCGCTATTATTCCAGCGCCTTCGTGACCCATTACGATGGGTTTGCCCCAGGATAAAGAGTCATAATCTGTATGACATAGACCTGCGGCTTTTATTTTTACTAAGACTTCATCAGGTTGTGGATTGGCCAACTGTACTTGGTCAATGACAAAAGTGCCATCACCTTTGGCAATGGCACTTTGAGCTGTAATCATCATATTCAATTAAATTTTTGTTGCATCAAATAATAGCGGAAAGAATTGACCTTCCATTTTTTTGCCTTTGGCAATTGGTGGAACGCCAGTTAGTAACTCTTCGGCTGCATTTGACTTTGTCCCGTCTGCAAAGACATTTAAAACGAAGGCTCTACGAGAGCGATCGGATTTATTTGCATAAGAACCATGAACCATTAATGGATGATGGAATGTACCATAACCAGCGGGCATTTCAATGGCTACTTTTTTATCATAAGCTTCTTTTTGAGATTCGGTCAGGTGGTCCTTTAGACTGTCCATATCTCCAGCCAAATCAATCCGGTCGAGTAGGGGCCAATTGTGACTTTTTGGAATGTAATTTAAACAACCATTTTCAGCGCTTGCATCGTCCAGGCCTACCCAACAAGTGAGGTGCTGCATTGGAGTAGTCCGCGTCCAGTAGCTGTAATCTTGGTGCCAGGCAACTACACCGCCGTGTTTGGCTGGTTTGCAAAACAATTGATCATGCCAGAATCGGACTGCTTTGTTGCCCAATAATTGACTAGCCGCTACTACAAAACGAGGATTCCATAGGACATCATGGAAGCCTTCTGTGATCCTCCAATGACCTAAGGAATGAAAAAGAACGGTATTAGGATCAGTAGATTCATTCGAATGGAATTCGTAGAATAAATCGTTTTTAGGGTGGTCCGGCTTACGTATTTCAGACAAGTCTTTTCGAAGTGCTTCTATCTGGTCATCTTCTAAAATCTTGACATGGCTCAGGTAGCCATATTCATTAAAAAAAGCGACTTGCTCGTCAGATAATTTATAAGCGTCCCAGATTTCTTTTTCAGATAGTTTTGGAAATAAGTCGCTAATCAGCTGGTGCTGTAAGGAAAGGTCTTCTTTGACTAAGGTGGCCATGGTTATTCTGGTATTTGTTTTGCACAAATATGCGGCTTTATTTAAAGATGGTATTTGCTTATTTTATCCAAAAAGTTAACTATTTTGATCCTTTTATTGAGTATTGATCAATATTTATATGATTTAGCATATTTATGAAGCCGATTTTAGAACTTATTCCCTTGGAACAGCGAGCCTCTATTTTAGCTTTCCGACATGACGAAAAAAACTTTGGAGTGCCTTGGCATTTTCATCCTCAGCATGAATTGACTTTTATAGAGGAAAGTACAGGTACCAAATTTATTGGAGATTATGTTGGAGCATATCAGCCGGGAGAATTAGTTTTGTTACGGTCTAATTTGCCACATTGCTGGAAAAATTATGAGCAGCCGGAAGTTCATGCTCGCTCAACGGTTATTCAATGGAATAGAGGAGTTTTTGCAAAAGTTCCCGAATTGGATGGTGTATTTAAATTGATCAAAACTGCATCTAGAGGCATTCTGTTTTCCCAAAAGGATACCAAATTAATCCTACCAATGGTTCAGCAGCTACCCAAGGACAGTGGGCCAGATTTGTACATTGGTCTTTTGATGGTTTTAAGGAAGTTAGCGGAATGTTCCTATCAAACGTTATCAGAGGCTAGTTTTATTGAGGACCTGCCCAGTGAAATAGGTAACCGAATGGCTAAGGTGCATGACTTTGTTGAAGCCCATTTCCATCGTAAGGTATACTTAAAGGAATTAGCGACTTTAGTGAATATGTCGGAGCAATCTTTTTCTCGTTTTTTTAGTAAAATGATGGGGCGCCCTTTTTTTACTTTTCTGAATGAATACCGGATTAATATGGCGACCCGGATGTTGCTGGATACCCATTTGCCAATTGCTCAGATTGCTTATCGTTGTGGCTATGATTCTTTGCCCTTCTTTCACAAACAGTTTAATAAGTTTAAGTTAGAATCTCCTTCCAAGTACCGTAGGAAATACAGGTGATGAACTACAATTGAAGGAATATAGATAATACCTCATCCCTACAAAAGACGTAAAATAAATTGAAAATTCTCCAAACCACTCAACGATATAAAAACGTCTAAATAGATGGAGTAGTAATTTGTCAGGAAGCTTACCTAATAAAATGCTTTAAGACAATTTTAACGACTGATTAACGATTTGGTGTCTCCCTCAAGGCCTTTTTTAGCGTTTATAATGGTGTCAATAGTCATTGATAATTAGCCAATACAAGGATTATCTTTAGAAGAAGATAGTCTACAAAAATAGATCAAGATGATGAAAAAGATTCAATTCTCCTTTTTATTGCTGTTTTGTGTCAGTAGTCTAAGCTTACAGGCGCAATATTTTGGACGAAACAAAGCTGCTTACGAAAGCTTTGATTTTAACGTCACCAGGTCAAAACATTTTGATATTTATACCTATATGGAAAATCAAAATGTCCGAAATGACCTCATTAAGTATTCGGAGATATGGTATACGCTTCACCAAAATATTTTGCGGGATACCTTAATTCCTCAAAACCCTCTCATCTTTTATAATGACCATGCAGATTTTCAACAAACCAATGCCATCAATGGTAATATTGGTGTTGGAACGGGCGGTGTGACGGAGGCTTTTAAGAATCGAGTGATTATGCCCGTAGCTTTGTCTAATCAGGCTACTAT
>CAXIDD010000019.1:0-17853 GCA_964021975.1 uncultured Saprospirales bacterium
TTCGGCTACCTGGCTATTGGGGATGAATTTATAAATAATGGTACAGATATATGGAAAGTATGCTCGAAACAAAACCTCGATGGCTTGGTCCGGATCTTTCAGAAACAGCTGTTTAATTTCGATATCTGTATAACCTTGACTCAATGACTGGAGATTTGAGCGTGTATTTAAATCGCTCCAAAATAGGGAACCTCTTTAAGAATTGTAGATAAAATAGCGGAAATATTTTACAGTTTAGGGATAGAATGATTTTCATTTGTAGCTCATTTTGATCGAAATGAGGCTTTTAATATGGATATTAGGGGTAGATCTCAAAATTTAAAGCTTGATTTTTTGGGCAAATAAAAATAATCAGATACCTTCAAGCCCTGCTGAAAGTGACAACTTGTTTAATCAACTAACATTCAAATGAAAAAATTTTTAGCCTTACTTTTTTCTATTCTTACATTGCCACAACTAATGATGGCTCAGGAGAGCTCCATCGATACGGCGATTAATTCCTTTTTTACACCAATTACCCGAGTTATTGAATCCGTTGTTTTCTTTACGGTGACTCTAGGTGGCTTTACCATTCCTTTTGTACTGATTTGGTTGATTGCTGGTGCATTGATTTTTACAGCCTATATGCGCTTTGTAAATATCCGGTCTTTTGGGCATGCCATCGCAGTCGTACGTGGGAAATATGACAACCCAGATGATCATGGAGAGGTTTCCCACTTCCAAGCTTTAACCGCAGCCTTATCGGGTACGGTAGGGGTTGGTAATATTGCGGGGGTTGCTATTGCCGTTTCTTTAGGTGGCCCTGGAGCTACCTTCTGGATGATTTTAGCAGGTATATTCGGAATGTCTTCTAAATTTGTAGAATGCTCCTTAGGAGTGATGTATAGAAATGTAAATGCAGACGGTTCCGTTTCCGGAGGTCCCATGTATTACCTGGATAAAGGTTTAAAAGAAAAAGGAATGGCAGGCTTTGGTAAAGTACTGGCTATTCTTTTTGCAATAGCCTGTATCGGTGGATCCTTAGGTGGTGGTAATATGGTCCAAATCAACCAGGCAACGCAACAATTAGCTGCGGTGACCGGCGGAGCGGGTAGCTTTTTTGCAGTCAATGGTTGGGTGTTTGGAGTGATTATGGCAGTTGTAGTAGCCGTTATTATCATCGGTGGTATCAAATCAATTGCTAAAGTGACCGACAAAATTGTACCAATAATGGTTGCCGTTTATGTAGGTGCAGCATTATATGTACTATTGGCCAACGTAACATTAATTCCTGACGCTTTTGGACAAATATTCAGTGGTGCTTTTTCTGCAGATGCCATGTACGGTGGTTTTATCGGTGTTTTGATCCAAGGATTTAGAAGAGCCGCCTTCTCCAATGAGGCAGGTATTGGTTCGGCTTCCATTGCGCACTCAGCGGTAAAAACGGATGAGCCTATTTCTGAAGGTATTGTGGCTTTATTAGAGCCATTTATTGATACTGTAGTCATTTGTACCATGACGGCTTTGGTAGTGATTATCTCTGGTTACGGAGACATCGGTCAGCAACAAGCATTCGAATCTTTCTCTTCTGGAGGTGGAAATGATGCAGCGATTGCCTTGACCTCTTCTGCCTTTGAGCAATCCATTTCTTGGTTCCCTATCGTGTTATCTGGTGCGGTTATTCTGTTTGCCTTATCTACTATGGTTTCATGGTCCTATTATGGATTGAAAGCGTGGACCTACATCTTTGGTGAGAATAAAACAATGGAGTATGTCTACAAAGCCTTATTCTGTGTATTTGTAGTCATTGGTTCGGCTATCTCTGCAAAGAGTGTATTTGACTTTGGTGATGCTATGATTTTTGCCATGGCCTTCCCCAATGTTCTAGGTCTTTACTTCTTGATGGGTAATGTACGCAAAGCATACGATTCCTATCGGGCTAGAGTAAAGTCTGGTGAAATTGCTAAAACCAGCTAATCATTAGCTTTATATAGTTCAATAAAAGTGGAAACTTAGCAGGTGCTGGGTTTCCACTTTTTTGTTTAGGGTGTATTTATGTTTATTATAAAACTATGAAGTTATCTAATAATGATTTGAGTTAGGAGGTTTAAAAGGTTTTACAAAAGTTGCATGGTAAGAGATAGTAGTAAAACACTAAATTTTTTCAACTCTTTTCAAAACTAAGATTGTAAATTGCAATGAAGAAATTCATTACAAGTAATTTAGTGCCACATTTGAGTAAGACACACCATTAAGCTGACTTTAAATATCTGAGTGATAACTCGTAAGCTAATTCATTACCGTGATTTATGAAAATATGCTACAAAAATAAGTTCTGTACTTTAATTTTAATATTTATTTCTTGTTTTGTGCAGGCACAACCAGGAACCGTTGACAGTTTGCATGAGCAACTGCTGAGATCGGAATCAAGGGAAGAAAAAATTAAGATTTACATAAAATTATCCAAGCTTGTCCAAGGCGATAAGGATACCATTGCTTATGATGTTTATAAGAACCTAGCGGAGCATTATACGGTCAAGCATATTTATGATAGTGTATTTTATTACTATCAAAAAGGCTTAAAGCTCAATATTCAAGATAACTCCAAATTAGTTGATTTACATTCAATTCTAGCAACTGCCTACTATTATCAAGGGGACTATGAAAAATCTATAGAAACTAGCTTGAAGGCGCAAAAAAGTATAGATACAACTCATTTGAATATAAGCTTGGCAAAGGTTAACAACAATTTAGGTATAGTTTATATTCAATTAAAAAAATGGGAAAAAGCAAAAATATATATGAGCAAATCCCTTGATATCTGTCAAAAGTTAGCGAACACAAGAGGCGTTTCTTATGCCTTGGGTAACTTAGGAATTATCTATAAAAACTTAAAAGAGAATGAAAAAGCTATTGAGGTTTATCAACAATCTATTCAGTTAGGCGAAGAGCGGAGGGATTATAGTACTATTGCTAGAAACTATAATAATATAGGAACCCTATTTGAAGCAGACGGAAACTACCAAGATGCTCTTGCTAGTTATAAAAAAGGACTTGATTTTGCCATAAAAGCAAATACTCATAGTACGATTGCATTATCCTATTCTAATATCGCGAGTGCGTTAAACAAATTAGGCGCATTTGATGAGGCAAAGGCTAACTATGATAAAGGACTTGAACTATCCTTAGAGCTTGGGAATAAAAATATTATCAGCAAGAGTTATTTAGGAAAATCTGAAGTTTACGAAAACACGCAGCAGTTTAAAAAAGCTTTAGAATATCGAAAAAAATATGAGGAATGGAATGATAGTCTTATCGGTATCCAGCATTTAGAGGCCATCAGTCAACTCGAAATAAAATACGAAACCGAAAGGAAAGAGAAAGAAATTGCTACACTTTCAGAACAAAAAATAAAAAATGAAACGCGTATTTTCGCACAACAACAACAAGTGAAGGGGCTTGTTTTTTCTATTTTTACAGTCCTCTTTTTGGCAACGCTTTTATTTTTTTTGGCTAAACAGTACAATGAAAATAAGCGCCAACAAGAGTTGATTGATGCGATCTCTGAAACACAAAATGCAGAGAGGCGACGTATCGCACAAGATTTACATGATAGTATTGGGGGGGCTTTAGCGTTAATGAAAAATAAACTAGCACTTGCCTCCAGTAAAGAAAATATAAGTAAACAAGATATACTAGAAACCATTAACACTATCGTTAAAACTAGTGATAATATAAGGCATATTTCACATGATTTAATGCCTGGCGAACTGATTAAGTTTGGCTTAGTTTCTGGGGTCCAATCTCTTTTAGATCAAATCAATAAAGAAAAGCTAAAAACTCAACTCTTTGTTTACAATATGGAACACCGTTTAGATCCTGCTAAAGAAATTCAGTTGTATCGAATTACTCAAGAGGTCATACAAAATGCACTTAAGCACGCTCACGCTAAAAGTATGACCATTTCGTTTACTAAGTATACCAAGCATCTTAATTTAATGATAGAAGATGATGGAAAAGGTTTTGATCTCCTGCAAACAAGTAAACCAGGCTTAGGACTCAAGAATATAAAACAGCGAGTCACACAATTGAAAGGCACTTTTAATATTGATACTGCATTAAGTAGAGGTACTACATTCAACATTCAAATTCCCCTTTAAATAATGATCCGTATTATCATAGCAGATGATCACACCATGTTTAGGCAAGGCCTTATTTCTTTGTTAAAAGAAGAAAAGGCTGTTGAAGTCGTAGGCGAGGCAGCCAATGGAAAAGAAGTAATGACTTTGCTTGAAAGACAAAGTGCTGATTTACTATTATTAGACATTGAAATGCCTGAAATGGATGGGTTTGATGTGCTCAGAGCTTTAAGAATATATCCTAACATTAAAGTACTAGTTTTAACTATGCATACCTCTGCAGAGTATGTTAAAAATTTAATTAAAGCCGGTGCAGACGGTTATCTACAAAAAGATGCAGAAAAAAGTACTTTAATGGAAGCCATTTCGAAAACCACAATTGAAGGTTCCTATTATACTTCCGAAATTGCAACACTATTGCTTAACGACCTTAAAAACAAATCGTCTTCTGCATCCATTTCTCCTCGCGAAAAAGAGGTTATTCAATTAATTGTTGATGGTAATACCACTAAGGAAATAGCCAATAAACTCTTTTTAAGTAAACATACAGTAGAGTCACACCGGCAGAATATTCTTCTAAAGTTGCAACTTAAAAACAGCCCCGAATTAGTAAAGTATGCCATCCAAAATGGACTTGTTTAAAGCAGTAGTAGTTTTCAGCTATTTTCATTTAAGGTAGTTTTCAGGGAGGCAAGAATTTAAATATAAATTGATTTTTGTTGATGTAATATCAATCAAATTAAAATTATATGAAAAGCCTTGGACCTACTTGTTCAAATGTATCTCTTTTGATAGCATTTGCCCTTATACTTTCTTCTACAATATCACTTCCTGCTCAAAATAAAGTATATGTGAATGATGTAATCGTATCACAGGAAATCTTAAACCGATTAGCTTTAGAATACCAAATTAAGATCCTTGATGGGAGTTATTGGTATGATAAATATACTGGTGCCTGGGGTGAAAAAGACGGCCCAGGAAAGGGCTTTGTACTCCCTAATATGCCATTTTATGGCAAATTAAAAGCCAATGCATCTAATGGGAATACCAATGTATTTGTAAACAACAGAGAACTCCATTGGAAAGATGTGGCTTACTTGCAACAATTCTTTAGAGTGTTACCTGGAAGATTTTGGGTAGATGCTCAAGGGAATGGTGGTTACGAAGGACAAGGTGCTTCCTTTAATCTATATCAACTTGCCAGACAATCCGGCAAATCTTTTTACCGCAATAGCTACACGGGCATTGGTAGTGGCCGTAGTGGGGGGACCTCTTATGTGATAGGGAAAGATTTTAGTGTTATTATCGATTAGTTACGCTCCATTTTTTAAAGGCTTCTAAATTTCAAAAAACAGATGAAGATAATGTACCGATGTAGTCTATTGGTTTTGCTTGCCTATAGTACCTTATCAAACGCACAAAGCTTAGAGGTTTCGCTAAACTTACAATCGGGTATATCGTATGCTAGTATAGACAATATCGTCTATGAAGATGCTTCAGTATCTTCTGCTTTGGCCTTTCGTGGAGGGATAGAGGGTACCTATTTTTTCAATGATATTTGGGGCGCGCGAATAGGGGGCAGTCTACTCACTACCCATTACCATGAAGTGGATGAGGCTTACAGTTTATCAGAAGACGGTGTAGAAGTGCCTGCCATAACTTCTGCAAAAATTCCGACTTATTATTTATCCATGCCAACACAAGCAGTTTATAAAATCCCATTAAAAAATATTGATATTAAGCTGGCAGCTGGTATGCAGTATCATTTTTATCTAGGTAGCAAAGATAATGCCTTGCAAAAAGTGCAGCAATACCCTTGGTATAAAAAAAGCTATTTATCAGGAAATTTCGGACTAGCATTTTCTAAGTCATTAAATGACAAATTCTCCTTGAGTCTAGGGTTTACAACCGAGATGCCATTTACAAATTTCCTTGAAGCAAATGACGGTATCGCCCAATTAAATAGCCAGAGCAGATTATGGCAGGTATTTATACCCCTAAAATTTACCTGTCTTTTTAAAAAGAATTAATCGTTTCATTTTCAGGTCATTAACCTTAATTGTATGAAGTTTTCAAAAGTAATACTGCCTCTACTAATCATAAACGCGATAATTATAGCCTGTGAACCAGTGGGTACTTTTGTGTCTCCTGCCTTGCAAGAAGAAGGGAATTTTGTAGATAAAAATAGACAATGGCTAATTAATAACAGCCCGTTTTATTTAACCTACCCAGAACTTGAAAATTATGCTTTTTCGATCAATTTTTTAGAAAACGATCAACTCTTGTTAAATGAATGTAGAGATGGGGTTTTATATTCCGAAACCTCTACTTGGACCATGCGTTTCAGTGACAGAACAAGAATTGATGACCTTACAAGAATATTTGATTATATCGAGAAAATAACTTTTACAGGGTTTTGTAGTCCCATATTACACTTGAATCCGAATAGCGAACTAATGGTCATTCAACAAACTTTTGAAGCAAAACAAAAACTGGAAGAAGATTCGGAGTTTTATAGATTAAATGCTCATGACCCAATTACAGAATTATATGGTGCGGCATTTAATTCTGGCTTCCAGCCAGATAAAATAAAATTAAATGATTTTAAGTATGGAGGTGCTGATAATACGATTGAGTTATTCCCTCTAGTCGGCTATACTCTTGTAAATCCAAATACCGGAGAAATAGGATTGTATTCGACACCAACTTTTGACCCAGAGAATTCCTACTATAATCCAGATTTTTATGAAATTTCATATTCCTTTGAGGATGAATATGATAAATATCTAGCGGGATTTAATCGATTCAGTTATTTAGATGAATGGGGCTACATTAATTTAGGGGTAAGGTATAAATCAAATTATTCTCCATGGTATGGCTTAGAATTCATTTCTGCTAATAACCCTAAATTCCAATTATTACCTGATCTTACCCGACAATTACTAACGAGTTGCGTAGGTACAATAGATCCATGTAATATCCTCAACTGTGTGAATGGTACGGAACAAACCGCCGATAATGGTGATTGTTTTTGCAATTGTGATCCAGGATTTACAGGGCCAAAGTGTGACCAAGCAGTTAGCTCTTTATCCGTAGATATGCAATTATTGGCTGGTAATGGTACACAAGGTAATGCAAATGGTACATTTGGGCAACTCAACTATCCACAATCAATGACAACCTCGGCAGATGGAACGGTGGTATATATTGCCGATAGTGGTTCAAAAGCCATCCGAGCCGTAAATCCTGTGAATAACGAAGTAATAACCTTGTTAGGTGGTAATGCTGTTGGCTATCAAGATGGTACCTATAGCAACGCGCGCTTTAACAGTTTTGGCGATATTGCTCTAGATGATGCAGGGAATATCTATGTATCAGACGCTGGTAACCATGTCATTCGTAAAATAGCAAACGGGCAAGTAACCACATATGCAGGAATTGGGGGTAGGTCCGGATTTGTTGATGGTGTAGCAGCTACTGCACAATTTAAGTACCCAACAGGCTTGCTAATTAGAAATAATGTAATGTATATAGCAGATACTGAAAATGGTAGTATACGTACCATTTCAATGAGTGATGATCCAGCACAAAGAATTGTAACTACATATGCTGGTAATGGAATTCTCAATCAGGTAGATGGTGCTAATATCAATGCTTCGTTTGTAGGACCTCGAGACTTAGCTTATGATAACCTTCACGACCGTTTGTTGGTAACGGATTATGATGCCTTTGGTGGCGCAACTACTTTTGTTCGCGCAATTACTACTACACAAACATCAACCTTAAGAATAGATTTACCCGGAAGCCAAACACTACAAAGTGCAACAGGTATTGCTATTGATGCCATTGCAAACGATGGTAGTTTTTACTTGACGGATAGGAATAATCATGCTTTGTATTACTTGAGTGCTATTGGTGGTGTATTTGCTGCATCTACGGTTACCGCAGGACAGTATCAAACATCAGGAAATACCGGTGGGGTACCAGGCGTATCTCGATTAAATTTTCCTAATCTTTTGCATATAGGTAAATCGAAAAATGGGAATAGGCAGTTAGAAACTCGCTTATATGTATGTAATACTCTTGGACAGAGTGTCTGGTATATTCCTATTAGGGTAGAATAAAGGGCAGTCTTTAGGAAGGAAAGTAGAAAACAAAATAGCTTGATCCAGGCTGAAATAGAATCTCTGTAAACCTACTTGCAGTAGGCAGGCCCTGCTTCAACCAAAAAGGAAGCAGCAATCAAAATCAAACTACAAAACCACTACATCAGATAACCACCAAACAAAAAAATGGGCAAAATCGATGTTATCGATTTTGCCCAAACATATATTAAAAGCAGGTTTATACTGCTTTAGTATTTTTATTTTGCGTTAGTCATCGCTTTAGAGAATCCTTTCGCTTCGGTAGTTTTTGCCTTAGTAGGCTTCAAATCACTTGATAGATCCGACATAATTGGCGTCGCTACAAAGATGGAAGAGTAAGTACCAACGATGATACCAATCAATAGGGCTAAAGCAAAACCTTTGATAGAAGTACCTCCTGCAAAGAACAAGATCGCAACCACTAATATGGTCGTTAAAGAGGTGATTACCGTCCGGCTGACCGTACTGTTGATCGCCATGTTGATGACTTCTGTTTTGTCTTTTCTAGTGTAGGTATTCAAGTATTCCCGAATCCGGTCAAACACAACCACCGTATCGTTAATCGAGTAACCAATTACGGTCAGGATCGCTGCGATGAAGTTTTGATCAATCTCCAAGTTGTAAGGCAAAATGCCATGGAAAAGGGAGAAAATACCCATCACAATAATTGAATCGTGGAATAAGGCTGCAACCGCACCCATACTGAACTGCCACTTGCTAAAGCGCAAGAAGATGTACAAGAAGATCGCAATCAATGCAAAGATTGCTGCATAGTAAGAACTAGTCTTGATATCATCCGCAATAGTTGGTCCTACTTTACTAGAACTCGTTACGTGTGTACCGACTTTTTTATCAGCATCTTTGAAGTTATTAGGATCTAGTGTTCCTCCTACTGTTTGGCTGACTCCTTGGTATAGTTGCTCCATTACTTGCTCAGAAGCATCTTCCTCTGCGTCGATCAAGTAATCCGTTACAATATTATAAGTATTATCAACATCTACTGCTTTCACGATAGGCTCGTTGCCTTCGAAAGCTGTTCCTAAGTTGGTTCTTAAAGTTTCTACATCGACATCGATTGCTTTGTCAAAAGTAAGGGTGTAGGAATATCCTCCTTTGAAGTCTACTCCCAGCTCAAAACCTCTGGTAGCAAAAGAAGCAATACTTGCAGCTATTGCAACTCCAGAGATGATATAAGCAATTTTACGTTTGCCCAACCAATCAATCTTAAGATTAGCAAAAGCATTACGTGAAGCACCTGTATCAAAGCTCATGGCGCGGTCTTTAGATAACCACCAGTCGAAGATCAAACGTCCAACTAAAACGGCAGTAAATACAGAAGAAATTACACCGATGATTAATACTACTGCGAAACCTTTAATCGGTCCTAAACCGAAGAAGGCTAATACCATTGCGGTCAAGATCGTCGTGACGTTGGCATCAATGATGGCAGAGTAGGAGTTCTTGAAACCGTCAGTTACTGCGGAGCGCATCGATTTTCCTTCTCGCAATTCTTCTCGAATCCGCTCGAAGATGATCACGTTGGCATCCACCGCCATACCAATGGTTAGGATTACACCCGCAACTCCAGGAAGCGTCAATACGGCATTAATGGAAGCTAATGCGCCAAAAATGAAGAATACGTTCAAGAATAAAGCAAGGATGGCAACGATACCCGCTCCACCGTAATAGAGCATCATAAACCCTAGTACCAATAAGAAACCAATTACTAAGGCTCTTACCGAGCGGTTGATATTTTCTTGTCCTAAGGAAGGACCAACAACGTTCTCCTGAATAATTGAAGTCTCTGCTGGTAATTTACCAATCTCTAAGATGTTGGCTAAATCTTCCGCTTCTTGTAAGGTGAAGTCTCCAGAAATTTGAGAACTACCCCCTAAGATCGGTTGATTAACAGAAGGCGCTGAAACTACTTCATCATCCAAAAGTATGGCTACTTCCCGGTTATTATCAGCTGCTGCTTCAGTTGTTAAACGTCCCCATTCTTGAGCACCGCGGTTATCCATTTGTAAGGATACCACTACTCGGTTGTTCAAAGGATCAGTAGATGGAAAAGACTTGGTTACGGCATCACCAGTTAATGGTGCTTCCGTAGAAGATTTTCTTAAACCATATAAACGGTACTGGTTCGTAAATTCACCAGTAGTTTGATCTTTGATTGGATTGCGATCCCAGTGCCATACCAAATCTCTTGGGAATAAGCCAGCTATTGCCTCATTGTCAAGCATAGCGGAGATGGTATCCATATTGGTTCTTTCCGCAACACCCATTACGGCTGGTCCGTAAATACCTCCTAAGTTCGCTTGTAGCTTACTTAGTAGTGGTCCTTGTGCAAAGGTATTGTTCTGATATAAAGTATCATAACTAGCAATAACGCTGCTATCAATTTGATTGGTCACCGAATCAATACCATAACGTGGCATGATGGTATCAATCACCCGCTCTTCGCTTACGCCAAGGATACGAGTCAAAGTTTGATTGGCCTCGATTAAGTTATTCACTACAGCTGGACTTCCTGGCTGGTTTGGATTAACCGGATCGGAGATGCGGTATACATTCCAGAACTCTAGTTTAGCCGCAGCTTTTAGGAAATTACGGGCACGCTCTTTATCGTCAACGCCTGGAAGCTCTACTAGGATTAAATCCCGGGCAGCATCCAAAGAAACGTTAGGTTGAGTTACTCCTAATTTATCAATCCGTTTTTTCAATAATTTGAAAGTACGGTCAACAGTCTCATCCGCATTCTGACGCAATACTCTGATTACCTCACCATTGGTGCTGTTAAAAGTAAGATCTTCTCTTAATACCTCATTTTGAGCGAATAAGGGTGCTAGCTTAGCATCCGCATTCTGAGCGATATAAGCTCTACCAAATAAAGTAATGAAATCATCTTGTGCATTTTTCAAGTCTTTATTGGCTTGCTCTAAAGCAGCTAGAAAGACAGGGTTTTCCCGATCTCTTTCGTTAACTAAAGCTTTTACGAATTCTTGCAAGTCAACTTGCAAAACGACACTCATACCACCTTTCAAATCCAATCCAAGTGCTAACTGTCTACTTTTTAGGTCTTGATAAGTAAAACCAGGAACCAATGGTAATTTGAGGATCTCTTCGTCTGCCTGAGCTTTGAGATAACTGATTCTCTCTGATTTGATCACAGAATCCTTAACGGTTTCTGGGAAATTAGCTGCTACCGTCTCCGCGTGTTCTTCCGCCTGTCTTTCTACTTTATTGGTAGGTAGAATGTACAAATACTGGATGACCGTTACTAGGATCATCGCCCCAAGGAAGAATTTTATTACTCCTTTTAATTGCATAACTCAATTATACTTTTAGTAATTTACAAATTGCTTGATAAGGCAACTGACTGGTTTTCAATAAAATAACAAAAAGGTTAATTAAAAGTGTGCCGTCAATTTTTCTTACTAGCCCTAAAAAACTGCGCAAATATAACGGTTTTACTGCACTTTCTGCTGTCCTTAAGCTTCTTTTTATTTTTAATTCTGGAAGAGTTGTGACTTTACTTAAATACTTGCGTCAAGATGAGGAAACTAAAGGACTTAGGCTTCTATTTAAATTTAGTTATTCTTTAACTTGGTTTATCCCTAGGAAGCCTTTAATTTTAGCAGAAGCAGAGAACTTTGCCAAAATGATTAGGCTTAGCTACTGTATTTATTTCAAAACTATTTTTATCATCTAATCAACTTTAAATTATGGGTTTATTTTCTTTCTTAAAAAATGCAGGTGCAAAATTATTCAACAAGAAAAAAGCAGCTTCTCCTGAAGAAGTCCGCGCAGCGAATATGGATGCCATGAAAACGGCAATCTCTGATTTAGGTTTTGAAGTACGGGACCTATTCCTAGATTTACAAGAAGAATCCGTAATCGTTTTTGGAGAGGTTGACTCTCAGGAAATCAAAGAGAAGGTAATCCTAGCCTTAGGGAACGTCGAAGGTATCGCAACCGTTGATGATCGTATGACCGTGGTTACACCAGAGCCAGAATCTAAATTCTACGAAGTGAAAAGTGGTGACTCTCTGTCTAAAATTGCTAAAGCAATGTACGGTGATGCTATGAAATACCCTGTGATTTTTGAAGCCAACAAACCAATGTTGAAAGACCCTAACCTGATCTATCCAGGACAAATGCTACGTATTCCTCCAGTTGAGGCATAAGTTGCAATTGTAGAAAAAATAAGGGGATGAATTATTGAGTTAATTCATCCCTTTTTTTTGTATTTTAGTGACCTACCATTTAGTAAACTAAAAATAAGGTTATGCCCAAATATTCCCTCCGAATTAATAATAGCCAATATACTGTCGAGGTAAAGGAAGGTACTTCTTTGCTCTGGATCCTAAGAGAACATTTAGGCCTGACAGGCACCAAATTTGGATGCGGTGTGGCGCAATGTGGCGCCTGTACTATTCATGTGGATGGTGCTCCAATGCGAGCATGTATTCTTTCTATTGATGGTGTGACGGATGGCCAACAGATTACAACTATTGAAGGTCTCAGTAAAAATAATGATCATCCTTTACAAGAGGCGTGGGCAGAGGCGCAAGTACCACAGTGCGGCTATTGTCAGTCTGGTCAAATTATGCAAGCTGCGGCTTTGCTAAAAGATAACCCTAATCCAAGCCGCGAAGAGATTACCGCTCATATGAATGGGAATCTTTGTCGTTGTGGTACTTACATGCGAATTATGAAAGCCATTCAAATGGCTGCTGATGGTCCTTTATCTTTAAATCAGAAGCGCTAATATATTCAACTTTTCCCTTCTTCATTCAATGTTCGAATTATGATAAAGTCAACAAAGTTATCGACCATGGATCGCCGTCAATTTTTAGGCACTTCATCTGGAATCGCCTTATTTATAGGGACGGGAGGAATACTTTCCTCACTTGTGTCTTGTCAAGATACAAGTGCTATTAAAGGAGATTTACCTAAGCATGATATTACGGCTTGGGTAAGATTGTCAACAGATGGGATCATTACTATTTATAATCCAGCAGCAGAAATGGGACAAGGTTCAATGACAGCATTGCCTTTGATTTTTGCAGAGGAAATGGATGCTGATTGGGATAAGGTAAGGGTAGAGTTTTCTCCTCAAGTACCCGAAATTTATGGCTCAAGCGGTTGGGGAGCAAATCGAAAAGGTATGTTGACGGCAGGTAGCCGGTCGGTTAAGGGATATTATAAGGATCTCCGAATTGCCGGAGCACAAGCAAGGGCAATTTTAATGCAAAGCGTAGCAAAAAAATGGGAGGTCCCACTCACTGAATTAGAAACGGTGCCTAGTATGGTAATCCATGAAAAAAGTAAACGAAAAATTGCATATGGAGAGATTTTAAGCTTCTTAGAAGCACCGGAGACAATGCCAGCAATAAACGCAGAGGACCTTAAAGATCCTAAAGATTTTAGATTAATTGGACAAGATATTCCACGTTATGATATTCCAGCTAAAACTGATGGAAGCGCTCAATTTGCCATAGATATCCGTTTGCCAAATATGCTTTATGGCGTTTTTGAGCGAGGAAGTTTACACGGTGCTCAACCTACTTTAAACAATGAGGCTACTATTCTTGGACTAGCAGGAGTGATAAAAGTTGTAAAAATTGATTACGCGATCGGTATTATTGCAGAAACCATTGAGCAGGCACTAGCTGCAAAGCAGCAGTTGGATATCACCTGGAGTGAAGCACAGGCAAGCGGTCTAAATTCACAAGAACTATATAAGTCATACGCAAAAGTAGCTAGTAGTAATAAAACGGGTAAGCTAATTACTCAAAAAGGGAACTTTAAGAATGCTTTCCAAAAAGCGGCTAAAACGTATCAAGCAGACTTTAAGAATGATTATATCTACCATGCACAAATGGAACCCTTAAATTCAGTTGTTCAAGTGGCAGAGGATGGACAAAGTGCGGAGGTTTGGGTAGGTAGTCAACAAGGATTTATCCCTAAAATGGGGGTGCCTAGAGCCTTAGGTATTGATCCAGAAAACGTAAAAGTAAACCTACAATATTTAGGCGGTGGATTGGGACGACGGTCCTTAGTAGATTATGTGGAAGAATGTGCCTGGTTAGCTAAAGAAGTAGCTCCAAATCCAGTGAAGCTAATGTGGACTAGAGAAGATGATTTACGGTATGGAGCATTCCGCCCGATCTCTTTACAGCGACTTCAAGCATGTACTGATGCGGAAGGCAATATAACCGGACTTGCTCATTATGTAATTGGAGATGGGGATAATTTAGTAGCTAGTGGGATACGAAATGAATTTTATAATATTCCAAATCAACATGCAGAAATTAGAGTTGTTCCGCAGGGTATACGTCTAAAACACTGGCGTGCAGTAGGCCATGGACCCAATAAATTTGCAATCGAATGTCTAATTGATGAAATAGCTAGCGATCATGGAAAAGATCCAGTCGCATTGCGTAAATCCTTAATGGAAAATTCACCAAGGGCCTTGGCGACCCTAGAAAAGGCAGCTGAAATTGCCAAGTGGGAAGAACCCCTAGCTGAAGGCCGTGCAAAAGGTGTGGCTTTTCTAGAGCGTAGTGGCACTTTGAGTACCGGTATTTGCGAAATATCTCTAGATCGATCAACTGGGAAAATTAAGGTACATCATTTTTGGTCTGCAAGTGATGCTGGAGTAGTAATTCAACCGGATAATGTAAAAGCACAAATGGAAGGAGGAATCATTATGGGGATGAGTAGTGTCTTAAAAGAGCAGATAACGATAAAAGATGGTCATGTTCAGCAATCTAATTTCCATGATTATTCCATACTTAGGATGGAAGATGTACCTGAAACCATAGAAACCGCCATAATTCCCTCTGCTGAAGCTCCTCAAGGGGTAGGGGAGTCCGGCACTCCCTTGGTTGCTTGTGCGATTGCTAATGCTTTTTATTCCCTTACGGGGAAAAAACTGAGACACCTGCCCTTTACACCGGAAAGAGTCTTAGCCGCGTTGAATGCCTGATTTTAATAATCAAGCTCAATTCACGACCTGAGTTGGCGCTCCTTTTAAAAAAGCCTCAATATTGCCCGCTACGATGTCCATCAAGCGTTTCCTGGCAGCTAAACTTGCCCAAGCCTGATGCGGCGTAATGATACAATTGTCCAATTCAAATAAAGGATGTGGCCCGCTTGGAGGCTCTTTTTGCAGTACATCTAAAGCCGCACCTTTTATTTGTTGCTTGGATAAAGCCTCATATAAATCTTGTTCCTGGATCAAGCCACCTCTACCTGTATTTATTAGGTAGGCCGAAGGTTTCATTTTAGCCAGCAAATCCTTATTGACAATTTCATGATTCTGATCTGAAAGTGGCGCATGGAGACTGATTACATCACTTTCTGAAAAAAGGGTCTCCAAGTCTACAAACTGAACTCCAGGCATGGCGTCCCGCTCTGGATGTTTGTGTTTAGCTAGTACGTTCATCTCGAAAGCAAGCGCAAGCTTTGCCACAGACTGCCCAATACGGCCTAAACCATAAATTCCCATTGTTTTACCGTGAAGCTCGTCGAGTGCTTCAAACCAATAAGCAAAATGTTGCTGGGCGGCCCAATCTCCTGATTTGGCACTTTGACTGTGGCGTTCTACCCCGTTGGTCATGGCCAATAAAAGTGCAAATACGTGTTGAGCGACCGCTGGAGTACTATAGCCTACCGCATTACAGACTGGGATGTTTCTGGCACGTGCTGCCTTTAGATCAACATTGTTATAGCCGGTTGCCGTCACACAAATACACTTTAAGTTGGGTAGTTGTGCCAAGACCTCAGCTGAGATTAAAGCTTTATTGACTAAAACAATATCAGCAATTTTTGCACGTTCTACCACTTGATCTGATTCCGTAAATTCGTAGCGTTTAAAATTGCCAAGATTGCTAATTGGAGACCAGTCGATGTCTCCTGGATTCAGCGTATGCGCATCTAAATAAACGATGGTTGGTTTTTGCATTTATTGTTTTTTATAGATATTGTTTTTAAAACTAATTTTTTGAGTTTGTCAAACCAAGTTTCATATTGTTTTTTAGATAATGTATAATTAGATTCTTAACTTCACTATTCTGTTCGAAATGAAGAAAAGTTTTAAAGAAAGTTTAAAAAAAAGAAGTAAGACTTACTTTCGTGTTAAACATACGCTAAGGTAGGCGGTCAAACTGTTTTTTTTCTGAAAATATATAAAATTTGCAGAGAAATTGATTCAAAACGAGTTCACCTATTTAACTTTTAAGTTGTCAAACTAAGGCCACATTGCCATGAAAACGATACTACCAATTTTCCTATTAACGCTTTGTTTGGGGGCTTTAAATGCCCAAAATAACATTACAGCTTCTGTTGTAGAAGACTGGACGACCAAACAATTACCGGATTCCGATTACAACCTTAACTCTGTTTATCTTTATTTGTTAAATGGTAATTCTTTAGAGAAAGCATTCTCTGGGGATTATATTTCAAGAAATAAACGCAAGGAATTAAATATCAAAAAAGGAGATTATCCGCAGTACATGTATTTGGCGGTCTCCATTGATAATCCAGTAAAGGAAGGGAGTCCGCTCACCATACCACTGATGGTCCACGATGCCCGCAACCCGCAAGCTCAATCTCGAGTTATGGAATATGGTGGACGCTTCCTGGAAAATATTCCAGATGATATTTTGAAAAATGGAGATATCGTCGCTAAAATTAAGTTTGAAGCGTTCAAAGGCAATACAAACTCAGAATTTTGGAAAAAAACGGCTCAAATCTCATTGGACTTAGGAAAAACAGCTACTAGCTTATTTGCAGCACCGCTTTCCGGAACTTTTATGGCGCTCACCAAGCAGATTATCCCACAGGTGGATAAAGGCCTAAAGTCTATGGAGAAAATTGAAGACCCTAAAAAACTAACCAGTGAATTTTACATTAAATTACTGAGTAAAGAATTGAGCGCTTTATACCAGGAAAAGGTAGTGTCTGCAAGTCTTTACCAAATTCATTGGGATTTAGAAGACCCTCGTAATCGGAATTTCTTTTTTAACATCGATAGTGTGCCCTCCGTAGATTATTTGCGCTCCAAAGTAACGGACAGTAAGTTCCCTTACATCCTAGTGGTGAATACCAAAGCGGAATACAATACGGATCATTCAGAACTGGCTTATACACCAAACTACATCGAACGTAAGTCTAAAGATTTTCGTAAGATTAAAAATGCAGAGAAAAGAGAAATTGAAAAAGGGTTTTTAGAGGCCTTAAAAATTGCGATGACCATTAAAAAACAAGTAGAAGTTTTTAATGGAAGTACCTCCACTAAATACCCGGATTGGCTGGCTTTCTCTAGAATTGTAGATTTATATTACGACTTATTGCTGCTTAAAGAAAAAGAAACCATCAAGTTGCGGCAGTTGGATCAGTTTAGCCAACGTAAATATTACAACTTGTACACCAATGTGCAAAGTGATGTAGAGCTTTGGTTCAAATCAGAAATGCTAAATAGGGGAAGAGACGTAGGTAATTTTTTAGTAGCCAATCGCAATTTTGAATATGGACGCATGGGCCAATCTAAACCGGCTCGTCAGGTTTATCAAGATCTAGAA
>CAXIDD010000020.1:0-17504 GCA_964021975.1 uncultured Saprospirales bacterium
CAATTTGACTAATCAAATCTCCTTTGTTCATTTCAGAAATTTTAATGATTTAATGGGCCAAATTTATGCCCTTGGTTCTTTATAACCAAGTTTTTTAGGCTCAAAAAAAATTAAAAACCCATAAAAATTAAGCCTTTGGGGCTGTTTTGACCTCATATGGGAAAAAACTATCATTTACTGCGCCTAAATTTTCCAATTGGATTGGCAAAATTGAACAGAATAGGCGTATTTTGTAAAAAGACTTATAATGAATAAACGCATCTATTTTTGGAGTTTCTTAGTGATGGTTTGTTGTTTTTTGACTTTTAACAGTTGCAGCCCCAAAACAGGATGCCCAGCGATGGGAACTACCGCAACTAAAAAAGAAAGGAAAAAAGGTGGCAACTCTAATCTATTTGATAAAAAGACTAGACGTAAAATAGGCTAGGATTTTTCTATCAATTGAGAATAAAAAACGGCAAAAGTAGCTCACTTTTGCCGTTTTTTATTTTGGACTGATATTTAGATTACCATTTAGTCCGCCGTCCGAATCCTAGTTGTCCGTTGAATCCAACAACCTACAGAGAAACTTTGCCCTGCTTTCAAATTCCGAATAAAGACATCCTCTCTAGTCGGCATATATTGAGCGTAGCGGTTAATCCATTTATTGGCTTCTGCTGCAGCCTCCGGATCAATAGATTTGGCTTTATTCCACATATCAATGGCTGGCCAAACAACAATTTGGGAATCCCATCCGCGACCTGGTCCACAAAGTGGCCCACTGGAAGCATATAGTCTACCAATTAAAATATAAGGCTCTCCCCAATCAGGTTTAACTTCTGCTGCTTTGAGGGCATAGGCCCGCGCTTGTGGGAAATTTTTCAAGTGAGCATTATAAATTTTAGCAATCAAGATCAGGTACTTTGCCTTTTTCTCGGCATCTTCTGCTTCTGCCACAGCTTGTTCGAAGGATTCTACAGCACAGTCATAATCTGCATTTTGTAAACAATCATAGCCTTGCTTTAATGTGACATTAACCGTAGAAGTAACACATTGCTCATTTCCGATACGAATTAACTCGGCGAAGCGTGCTTCGTCTTCTGCACAACCACCCCATTTTAAGCGACTGTAAACCGTACGCATTAAATCGCAATCCTCTGGATTCTCCAAAAACTCGGCATAATACTTATCCATATAATAGGTGCAATCGTAAAAACCTCTAACCGTTTCGAAAGCTTCAAGTCGACTAGGTACATATTCTTCAATAACTTCCCAGCGGGCACAAGTGTTATTATCTGCACAAGTTTTCAAACCCTCGGCTAGGATATCTCTTACTTTTTGTTGGTAAGTTTGAGCAGTAGCTAAATCGATTTTTTCAGCAAAATAAAGCTCTACTAAAAGAGATGTAAAGGGATTAACAGCAAAATCTGGTGTTTCTAACCCGTCTTCGTCAATAGCCGTTTTGAACAATTCAAAGATTTCCATTCGACTGGCACGTTCTGGATACGTGTAATAATAATCAAAAGCTTTACGCGCTTTGATAAATCCACCTTCTGGATAGCATTGATCGATCCGATCATACATTTCAAAAATACGATCTACATAAGCTACTTTTTCTAAGGAATCCGTAGCCAATTCTTTATAATGCTCATAGAATTTGATTCCATCTGCAAAAACAGTATTTCGTTTACCATCTGCTGCAGGCGCTACTTTAATTACTTTCTGCCATAATGCATAAGCACCATCCCAATCTTCTGCTTTTAGGAAATCCCGATAAAGCACATAGTTGGTTTTTGTCTCCTGCACGTTAGGCGCATCATTAAAGGTAGCACAAGGATCGGTGGCTTGGGTAGGAGCATCCACTTCGGTTGTAGCTGATGCTTGTTGTTCTGGAACGGGTGGCTTAACGGCTAATTTGGGCGTACAAGCTACCAGGCTAATTAAAACCAATAGGTATAAAGAAGATAATTTATTTTTCATTAGCTGCTAGGTTTAGACTTTTGATGATCGGTAAAAATAAAAAAACCTTTTGATCCTCCATTCAGTAAAGTTACTTGCTGGGCGACCAAAAGGTTTTATTTAAAAAGCTATTTGAGTTATCACATCGTGATTCCTAAATATTAATCAGCACGAGTTCTTAGTGTTACTGTTTCACTCACCCAACATCCAGTACTGATGGATTGTCCATCAGAATGACTTCTTTGGAAGGCTTCTTCTCTGAGTGGAATAGATCCATTGTACAAGCCAATTTTACGATTGGCATCATTTACTACATCCTCACTATCATCAATAGATTTTGCGTAAGCATACTTAGAAATCGCTGCTAAAACGATTAAACCTTTACCATAGTTATCTTTTCTACAAGAAGTAGAAGAAGCATACATATCACCAATAAGTAAATAAGGCCGGCCCCAGTTCTTTTTAAGCTCTGCTGCTTTTCTGGCAGTAGCTCTAGCTGTAGATTTCTGCCCTAGTTTACGGAATTGGATAGAGGCAATACTAAAGTAGTATTCTCCTTTTTTCTCATCATCCTCTTCCATTTCAATGGCTTCTTCGTATTTAGCAATGGCTTCTTCAAATTTTTCTTCTTTATAAAGGTTGTTGGCTGCAACTCCTGGATTATTGGCTAAGAATTCAGCCTGTAATTCAGCATTGATTTCAGCAGCTAACGCTTCATAAGTTCCTTTTACTTCAAGGATAACAGCATCCGTGGTGTCACACCCCTGAGCAACCAACTTCAAGTAAACATACTTCAGAATGTCTAAGCTGTCTTTGTTCTCTTCGTAAAGTGGAAGTAATTGTCCTTTGAAATACTCACAATCAAAAATATCGGATTCTGTTTCCTTATAAGCTGCCTCCATACGTGCTTTTGAAGACTCGTAATAAGCTTTGTAAGTTTTATTATTCTCGATATTATGATCTGCCAGTGCAATACCTTTGATCAAAAGGTCTCTAGCCTCTCCTTGCTGTACCTGGCCATTTTTGAACAAGTAGTTTACCAATTGGCCAAGTGGTTCTAGAATAATATACTCCAAATCCATCCGCATCTTTAAATGCTTCTAGCGTGGCTGGACGGTAGCCGTATTCGGCATTATAAAACATTTCTAATGCTTTACGACCTAAGCTCACTCCTTTTTTATCTGGGAAACACTCACCATATTGATCCCACATATCAAGAACCTCTTGAGTCAGTTCTTTTTTCTCTGCATCAGTAGTACCAGCACGTTGTGCTTTTGCTTTAAGAATGTTTACTCCATCTGTAAAGTGGTAAGACCGGTTGCCGTCTGCTTTAGGCGCTTTGTCGTAGGCAACCCTCCAGTTTTCATAAACGATACCAAAGTTCATGTCATCTAGAGATGCCAACTTCGCTGCATCTTTTCCTTTAGCAAGCCCTCTGTAAAGTACGTGGGCTTCCTTGATTTTTGTCTCGTCTGGTTTACCGACCCAGCTATCACACTGAGCATTGGTAACACCAACTGTAATAGATAGGACCATACATCCTAATAGTAGTTTGTGAATCACCTGCATAATTAATTGAATTTACGTTTGAAAAACCAAAGATTATCATTGAGCGTAAAGCCAAGGGTAGTTTGAATGTAGTTTTCTCTAAACTGATCACCTGCGTTAATCTGGCCAGCTTCCAATCCGATATGTAAGAAGGAGAGGGTCTGACGAGGCATGAGAATCGGTAAACCTACACCAAGGCTTAATCCATAATGTTCTATTTGAGTTCCGTTAAAACTTCTAGGGTCTGTTCCATAAAAAGCACCAAAACGATAGCGTAGGCGTTCGTAATAGCGATTAAAGGAATTAATATCTGGTATCCATTCCATTCCAAAAGCAGCGCGGGTGTTATCCATTAGTACATCCGCTTGAACTTCATTTTGGAAATTACTCCAGTTCCCCATTGTATATTCCGCAGTTACACGGATTTTGTCAATATTTTCATAAGTAATACCAAAGCCATATTCAGCGGGTAAAGTGCCCCCTAATCTCACATCTGAAACCGAAACAATGGTATCAATAGTTGTAAATCTTAGAGCCAGATTATCTCGATTATAGAAGCGGCTAACATTAGTATTGAAAGAAGCTTCGTTGGAGGCAGTAGCCCCAAATATAACTCTCCGACGTTTGCCTAATCGGGGAGCGTTGATATCTACTTCTGGATCAATATTCCATATGTATTGCATCCCTCCTTTAAATTGAAATCCACTTACACTAAATTCATCCAGGAACTCTGTCGAATAAGCATACAAAGAGAGATCATCTAGTGAAACGCGTCGGCTATTGGTAATTTTTCCAAAAATGTAGGAAGCATTCACCCCTACAGCAAAATTTTTATAACGCCAGCCATTACCCCAGGTCAATTGATAGGTCCCGCCGGTACCTTTTAGTCTATTGGTATAAGTACCAAATTCACCAGCTTCTTCTTGTACTTCTATATTATATCCTACATTGGTATAGGGCCGTAAGCTAAAATTCATTCCCCAGTTAAAACTCGGGGTAATATTCTCTAAAGCTTTATTGATTGGATTTTGTAAGGGTAAACCTAATGAAAGATATTGAAGGTTACCCGTCCAGCTGGTATTGGACGCTCCACTCTGATCAGACCGGTTATTATTACGCACATATATAGATCCCTCAAAAGAAGCGGTTCTTAAATAAGCTAAAGAAGCAGGATTAATCGGGTTGACCTGAAAACTTTCAACCAAGGCTTGACCAACTCCTCCCATGCCTATCTGGCTAGCGAAATTAGGACTTGTGAAATCTCCCAATCCTATTCTTGATAAAGGAGAGTTGTCCTTAGGTATAATTTCACTATTAGTGGTTTGCGCCAAGGCACCTCCAATCATTCCTCCACTGAGCAAAACGGCGAAAACAATTCTACCAAAAAACTTAGGCATTATAATTAAGTATTTTATTTAATCCCCAAAGGACTAAATTTTGATTCACAAATATCTTGCTTTTCAATTTTTTTGCAAAAAAATCAGCGTCTCCACCCGTTAATATTACGTTAATTGACGTAAAATCGGACTGTAATTGCTGAATACAGCCTTCCATTTCCCATAAAAGGCCTTTAAACGCACCATTTTGTAAAGCAGATTCAGTACTGTTACCGATCCATTTTTGTGGTGCCAAGGCATCTGGTCTAGGCAGTTTAGCCGTAAAATGATGCATTGCATCTAATCGCATTTGCCAACCCGGGCTAATATTTCCACCTAGATAAATACCTTCAGCAGTCAATACATCATAAGTTACACAAGTGCCCGCATCAATAACCAGACAAGCAGTTTCTGCAAAGAGCGCATAAGCTCCTGCTACGGCAGCTACTCGATCTAGCCCTAATGTTTGGGGCGTTTGATACGCCACCTCAAAAGGCAAATCGAGCTTGGTATTTAATTCTAAAACCTTTGTTTTAGAGGGCAGCCATTTTGTAATCCCTTCCGGTAACGGACCTGATACAGTAGAAAAGATGACTTTTTCGACTGTTTGGTTGGTTAGGAATGCTGCTGCGTGATCAATTTCTTGTATTGTGAGGGTTAAAGTGTCTACCAATTGCTGCCCTGCAAAGTAACCCATTTTAATTCTGGTATTCCCAATATCAATACATAAATTGAGCATATCACCGCAAACTTTATTAAAAAATAGCTGCTTCTGCTTACTATACGACGATTTCCTGAACTACAAAGTATCTTAATGATTTCAGAACAAAGTCTTAAAGTTGTATTAAGAGTTTAGTGCTTAAAATGACGAATACCAGTCATGACCATAGCCATATCATGGGCATCACAGTAATCAATACTCAATTGATCCTTAATAGAACCTCCTGGCTGAATAACGGCCGTTATACCGGCTTGGTCTGCTATTTCTACACAATCTGGAAATGGGAAGAAAGCATCTGAGGCCATGACCGAACCTGCTACATCAAATCCAAATTGTTTGGCTTTAGCAATGGCTTGCTGTAAAGCATCAACTCTGGATGTTTGGCCGCAACCCATGCCAATTAGTTGTCCACCTTTTGCTAATACAATAGTATTGGATTTAAGGTGCTTACAGACTTTACTAGCAAACAATAGATTGTCCACCTCTTCATCAGTAGGAGCTCGTTTGGTGGCTACCTTTAGTTCTTCAGCCGTTTCCGTTTTCAGATCTGTATCTTGTTCGATTACACCATTCAACAGGCTCTTGAATAACTTTGGTGAACGATCATAATGCTTAATACGCAATAAAATCCGCTTAGATTTCTTTTTCAGTAATTCGAAGGCGTCATCTTCAAAAGCAGGTGCAATGAGTACTTCGTAGAATAATTTATTAATTTCTTGTGCTGTAGCTAAATCTATAGCTGTATTACTAATCAAGATACCACCAAAAGCAGAAATATTATCTCCAGCTAAGGCACCTTTCCAGGCTTCCAAAACAGTACCTCTAGTAGCGACTCCACAAGAATTGGTGTGTTTTAGGACCGCAAATGTT
The DNA here is from genome assembly GCA_964021975.1 of uncultured Saprospirales bacterium. Classification (GTDB taxonomy): domain Bacteria; phylum Bacteroidota; class Bacteroidia; order Chitinophagales; family Saprospiraceae; genus DATFKA01. The sequence continues at coordinate 6,454 of CAXIDD010000020.1, forward strand.
GGAGCTGCATCTTGGAATTCTGCCATTAGGCCAACCGCAGCATCTATATCTACTAAATTATTATAAGACAGCGCTTTGCCGCCTAAAATGTCAAATTGGGCTTTTAAATCTCCATAAAAAGTACCTTTCTGATGTGGGTTTTCTCCATAGCGTAGTGCTTCAGATTGGTGAATACTTTGTTTAAAGACCGGCTCTTGAATGTCTTGATTGAAATAGTTGCTGATAGCTACATCATAATTGGAAGAGACTTTAAAAGCTTGTAAAGCCATCAATTTGCGCTCTGCCAAAGTAGAACTCGCACCACTATTTTCCAGAATAGTCAATAGATCATCGTATTGATCTTGCGAAGGAACAATGATTACATCCTTATAGTTCTTAGCTGCAGCTCGAATCAAAGAGATGCCACCAATATCAATTTTCTCAATGATCGTTGCTTCGTCATCTGTATTCGCAACCGTCTCTTCAAAAGGATAAAGATCTACAATCACTAAGTCTAACTCCGGAATTTCATATTGCGTTAGTTGTGCTTGATGATCCGCTTCTCGGCGGGCAAGGATACCACCAAATACTTTGGGGTGCAAGGTCTTAACCCGGCCATCTAAAATAGAAGGGTAGGAAGTCAAATCTTCAACAGCGTGGACTTTGATGCCTTTGCTTTCAATATATTTTTGGGTACCTCCCGTGGAATAGATTTGGACATCCAAGGCAGCTAATTTCTGTATAATAGGATCTAATCCATCTTTGTGAAAAACAGAAATGAGCGCTGATTTAATCTTTCTAGACTCAGACATGATGTAGTTTGTTGTTTGGATCGATTTTCAAAGAAGGTGCAAAGGTAAGAAATCAAAAAGTGGCTTTGGGTATAAAGTGGATTGAAAATTGGGCAGATTGGGCGTTTTAGGGATTCAATTTAAATTTTGCCCCAAAATATTCCCTTTTTGAAATTCAAATGGCTCCTTAGTGGAGGAGAGCATCCAATTTATAGGTTTACTCATTTATATGCTTTATGCAAGGAGTAATAAGGATTGAATTTTCAAAAAGTATTCAAAAAACTATCCATTCCATGAACTGGAATGGATAGTTTAGCTTTGCGCTTTTCTAATCTAAGGAGGAGCGCAAAAATAATGATGATCTATGATCGAACAGCCTATTAGCCTGTTTTATATTTACGCCGCATATAGCCGATGTAAACCAGTCCTAATAGAGTCGGGGCGATCCATGGGATAAACATATACTGCTGATCCATCTGTAACATATCAACAAAAATCCGACGGCCTCCAAAGGCAAAAAATGCTGTATGGGCAGCAACACCTGAAATAATCGTGCCTTTGACGTGCATTTTTAATCGCTGCTCCCTATTCATTGCATTAGCTTTAGTCATAAAAAGATCACGACCGGCAGGAAAGGCTAAAATTCCGAAGAAAGCCATCATTGTACCCAAGCCCTGGAATTGGTAACGGAGCGCTCCCACTAGAAAGACCCCTACTCCCGAAACAAAAAGGGTGGTAACAAATAGCCTTCTGATCGTAAAATATCGATCTGTCCATGCTCGACCTTGTTGTAATATCTCATTTGAATACCACAGTGGATAGGCTGTAATTATAGATAGGAACCCTAGAAAGACGGCGGACATTACATTACCATTTATCAAATTAATTATACTTAATAAAAACGCAGTTACCACAACAACCCACATGGTAAAAAAATACCAGCGACCAACTTTACGATGCATTGGGCTACCTTTTTGTACGCCTACGGGAATCCAGAATAATATCAGGCTGACCATCCCAAAAGGGATATGTATCCAAAGTAATATCTTATCTAATAATTCAATCATAATAATTCTTTTAGCAATTTTGGAAATATTGAGGTGATTGGTTAGCTCAAACATAAGTGGAAAAGACTCTGGAGGCAAGAAGATTGTGATACACAGCAAAATTTGGGATACAACGCAAACCAAATGGGATAAGTCACAAGGATTTGGGACGAATAACAAGCAGAAATTTAAATAAATTAGTTGCGAAAAGCTGCAACATAAGATCTGGAAACGGGGATTTCCTGGTCACAACCTGCCAAAGTAAGTAGTAAGCCTTGCGCATTGCCTGAGGTAGATAAAATGAGTTCCTGGTTAACTAAAAAGGATCGATGACACCGCACTATAGCCCCTTCTGCTACCTCTTCTAAAATACTTTTAAGCGTGGCTCTTGCTATTTGTTCTTTTAATTGTTCTTGCTCATCAAGATATACGACCCTGACGTAGTTTTGAAGGGCTTCTATATATTGGACACGATTTAAAGGGACACCAAAAATTGTTTGGACGGACTGATTGGTAACAAGGTGGCCTCTACCGATTGATTTCTGGTTAATTTCTTGAGCAATACCTTGGTATTTTTTCTCTTGCCTGAGCATAGAAATAGCCCCCAAGGTTATCACAGGAAAAACACCAATAGCAATAGTAGCAAAAATCATTTTAGGAAATAAATGCCATTCCAGAGATCCTTCTAGAAGTTGGGCAAAAATAAAATTGGCCAAACTAATCATTAGAATAATGCCCATTATATTCAGCACCCATTTCCCAAGTGTCAATCTGTTTTTGATGAAGTATTTGCGGAGCAGTGTTCCTAGGGTAATATCATATAAAACCCCGGCAATTAAAGTAATCGCTCCATAGGCAAGCGCTACTAATAATTTATTACTAGTTGTATTGTGAAAGCCAAAAGGTTGGAAAATATAAAGAAAGAAGGCTACAAACAAACCAATAAATCCCAAATTTCGGTAATAAATCACTTTGCGTTCATCCTCCGGAAAAGGTCTATTTAAAAATTGAATAGTTTTATGGAGCCATATCATAGCATAAAGGTACGAAACACCTATTGATGTTCGCGGATTAGCATCCCCGAACATCAATTAGCTTCTAGGGTATTATTAAATTTCTCCTTTTTCGGCAGCTCTACGCAGCTTCTTATTGGCAACAATGGCCACTTCTACTCGTCTGTTTTGTTGACGACCAGAAGCTGTTTCGTTGGTAGCAACCGGTTGAGATTCACCTAGCCCCATAGTTACTAGACGTCCACGGGCGACACCACTGGAAAGTAGTTCGTTTTCTACAGAGCGAGCTCGATTTTCGGACAATTTTTGATTTAAATCATCTCCACCAGTAGAATCTGTATGCCCTTGGATGAGAATTTCTGTGTCTTCGTATTTTTTCAGCACATCAGCTAATTCTCTAAGGTTATTGCGCGTCGCACCATTGATCCGGTAAGAATTGGTGGCAAAAAGTAAGCCTGAATCGAAAGTAATTAGGATGCCCTCTCCTACTCTTTCAACTTCTGCTCCTTCGAGGTCTCTTTGAATCTCCGCGGCCTGCTTATCCATATACCGACCAATTACTGCTCCGGCAGCGCCACCAATGGCGGCTCCGATTAAAATTCCTTTGGTTTTGTTTCCTTTTTTAGCAATGGTACCTCCTATGATTCCACCTAAAGAACCACCAAGGGCAGCTCCTTTTACACCTTTGCTTGTATTACAAGCAGGCGTAGTAAATAAAGTAGCAAACATCAATAAAATCAATGGTAAGGATTTAAATTTCGACATGAGGAAGTTGGTTTTAATGGTTAATAACGTCAATTTTAGCTGTCCTGAACAAGGACTCAAATAAGAAACGGCCATCTTCATTGTTAAGTTCGCGCTCTGCGGCACGCTCAGGATGCGGCATTACCGCAAAAACATTTCTATTGCTATTACATAAAGCAGCAATTTGATCAACCGACCCATTAGGATTATATTCTTCACTAATTTGGCCTTTCTCATTACAATACTTAAAAAGAATCTGATCGTTTTCCTCTAATTCTTTTAACGTTTCGGAATCAGCAAAGTAACGTCCATAACGGCTTGCCAAGGGTAGTTTTATTACTTCGTCTGGTGAGATAGCGGCAGTAATGGGCGAGTTACTAGTTATGGTTTTTAAGTAAATTTCTTTGGCAACGAACTGATTATTGCTATTGTTGAGCAGTATCCCTGGTAACAATCCGGCTTCACATAAAATCTGAAATCCATTTCCAATTCCAAAAACATAGCCACCTTTTTTTGCGAAAGCCGTAATGGACTTCATAATGGGCATAGTGACACTCAATGCTCCCGGACGAAGGTAATCTCCATGGGCAGTACCACCTGGTAAGATAATGCAGTCTTGAGTCTCAAACTGATCCAGGTTGGTATCCTGAGCCCATAGACGAATAAGCTCTTGGTTCATCACTTCACCTAGCAAATAACTGATGTCATCCGCACCATGAGTACCCGGAAATTCAACAACCCCAAATTTCATAATTTATTTCTTAAATAGATGAACGTATATTTTTTCGCCATCTCTAAGGTAAAAAGAAGGGCCTAAATTGTAGCAAAAGCACAAAAATAAACAACAATAAGTGTAACAATTCTGCCACATTAGGCTTCATGGCTCCAAATTGAATTCCTAAAAATAATCCAAGAAACGGCGTTACCACTAAAAAAGTATTTTCTTGTATCTCTGCCTGGAAGACCACTACCAAAAGTGCAATCAGCATTCCCCAATAAAAGATATCAATTTTACGCTGGACTTGCATAATCTTTTTACCAATAATTTGTCCCCTTAAGAATATACTCAATAATAGTAAGACGAATAATAAGCCAAGATGAATCAAGGTAAATGCGTTGCCTCCTCTAATACTCAGAAAATCAAAAGCTTCTACCCATTGTACTTCCCATAAATGGACTGAATTATTACTCCAGAAAAAGAGCGTAAAAGCGAGAAAGTAAATGGTAATCACGCCAAAAATGACCATGATCCGTTCGGAAAAATTAAAACCTCGGAGTAAATTTAAAGCAGCATATATCAAAAAAATGAAGAGGATATAAGTGGGTACAAATAAAGAGGCTATTGCTATAAAAAAACCTGCATTAAAGATACCACCAGTTGCATCTGATTTGCGGTAAACAGATAAAACCGACCTCAAGGCCAATAATAGAAATACATTGGCAAAATAATAAGGCGACAAGTGTAAAAAGGGAACAGAAATACTAGACGCCAAGATTAAAAAGACCCCACTAAATAAAGTCGGCTCTTTCGATAACTTATGCTGAAAATCAATCGTGACTAAAATCAAAGCCTGCACAAACAATAACAAACCCGCCGTAACTTGTGCAGTAATGCTTTTAAATTCAAATTGATTATAAAACCATTCCGCTGCTACACCATATGATGCAGGCTCCCAGTTGTCATCAATCCACAGCGGTGACAAGTGCAAAAGCGCAATATAGATCAGCAAGAATACAGCAGTAAATAGCTGATTTGTTCTAAAAATAGATAAAAACACGCTTGTTGATTTTCGTTCGGATTAGTAATGCTTAATGAATAGACTAAACATTACTTGGAAGCGAAAGATAAGAAAGAACTAGACTATGGCAAAACATCTAGCTTATAGCTTTGAGACAGTTTTTGGATAACAAACAAAATACTTCTTAACTTCTCTTGCCTGAATTTCGTATTCACTAGAGGCAGAAAGTGGTGCGACCTTACCTGTTTTATACAGAATTTTTATCTCTTCCTTAGATTTGCTGTAAGCACTATTGGTTTCAGAGCCTTCAATCAATAAATGCTTTAACTCCTCCTCCGAGAGGTCTCCCCACCATTGCCGAAGAGCATGACCTAAAGCCACTTTTTTTTCAACAGGAATGGGGCTATTACTGAATTGTAAGCGAAATAATTGCCGATTAACTAATCCTCCGGAAAGGTAAGCCAATAAGCGATCATCAGCCATTTTCCATTGTTTTAGGGCATAGGCAATATCATAATCATCCAAAGCCGCAAAGTGATCCAACATTTGAATGGGCTGGGCCTCAAAATCTGCCGCAGTAATATTTTTACTCAACAAAAAATGCAAGCTTTCAGGCACAAATAATGGTGCGCCATTTTGTACTAAATATTTTGCTCTTTTCAAAGCTTGAATTAACATCTGCTCCGCAGAAAGTACTGTTTTATGCAAATAAACCTGCCAGTACATCAATCGTCGAGCTATCAAAAACTTCTCTACTGAATAAATCCCTTTTTCTTCTACGACCAACGCTCCTTCATGTACCGCCAACATTTTAATGATCCGGTCATAACCAATCACTCCTTCATAAACCCCCGTAAAAAAACTGTCTCGGGTTAAGTAATCCATCCGGTCCATATCCAGCTGACTAGATACCAATTGATGTAAAAAATGCTTTGGATACTGGTCCTTAAAAATTTGAATAGCCAATGTTAACTGCCCTGAAAAAGTTTCGTTCAAACGCTCCATAAACAACTCCGATATCCGTTCATGGGAAACTTTGATTAAGGTATGCTCTAAGGTATGAGAATAAGGACCATGTCCTATATCATGCAATAGAATAGCTATATAGACAGCGGTGGCTTCTTCATCTGAAATATCTACCCCCTTAGACCTTAGGGTTTCAATTGCTTGCGTCATGAGATGCAAAGCGCCTAAAGCATGATGGAAACGGGTATGCAAGGCCCCCGGATATACAAAATGAGTTAGACTGAGTTGCTTAATCCGACGCAATCTTTGAAAATAAGGGTGCTCCAGTAAGTCAAATAAGATTCCATAGGGCACACCAATAAAACCATAGACAGGATCATTCAAGATTTTTTTAGTAGACATCTTTTGCTTAGTGGTTTTCTGGTTTGTTGATTCGTGGTTGGTATATTATTTAGGGTACCGAAAGGTAATCATTATAAACAGTAAGACCAATAGGTACCCTTGGATTAAACTTCCTTGGCTCGCTATCAGTCTTACTGAATATTAGGGTAGTCCACTACTCGCTGTATTCCTGATTCAACAACTGATCTACATCTTCCATAAAGCGATCAACCGACTCTGCATCGGTGCCATCACAAAAAGAACGAACGTGCCGATTGGCATCTACCAGGATAATCAATCCACTGTGATCAAAACCTCCTGGCGCCTCTGAATCCAATTTAGCAGTACTGAAATAGTCATCTGCCATCCCATAAATCTCATCGTGAACGCCCGTAACAAAATGCCACCGGGCTGATTCGACCCCAAGATTGTAAGCATAAGTTTTGAGTCGGCCAACGGTGTCTCTTTTTACATCGATCGAATGTGATAGTAACAACAAGCGATTATCTCCTTCGTACCGATCATAAAGTCGCAACATTTGTTTTTTGACTTTTGGACAAATCGTTGGACAAGAAGTAAAAAAGAAATCTGCTAGATAAACTTTCCCTGCAAAGGTTTCATTGTTAACAACTTGGCTGTCCTGGTTGACAAATGAAAAATCTTCGATCTGGTGGTATATCGTATCTCCATTAACGACCATACGTTCTCCAATGATGGGCAATTGAGCGTCCTTCCCAGGAATGCAGGCACTCAACAATACGACCAAGGTCCCAATTAACACCAAATTAGTTTTCATTAGTCATTGTTTTTTGGAGTTCCATATTGGCGGTTTCAATACTTTCTAACATAAGGCGCTTAACCTCGGTAATGCTAGACATCTCCTGATCAAGCGTAGCTTTTGCTTCTGCCTCAGGCATGGTTTTAATGGTTTTGAGTGGAGTTAATTGATGCATCCAATCCCACATGCCATCTTCGGCTTTAGTAATGGTGGCAATGAGATCGGCATGTTTCATTGAATCCTGACGCAGCTGTTTTTTGAGGCGACTAAGTTCACTCATTTTTGGCATTACCTCATCGTGTACAACCATCACTTCATCCCAAGCTATTTCGATTGGAGACTTTACTTCAGTCTCCGTTTTTTCTTCCGTTTTTTCTTCAGCTGAAGTACATGAAAACATAATAGACAATACTAAAAAACTATAAATCAATGTTTTGTAATTCATTTTTATTTTTTTTAAAAAATACTTAAAATAGATAGTAAGCCTGAGTTCAACCAAAGTCGAACAAAGTCCAAGTACCGGCGAATTCATTCGCCATCAAACCAAACTTCTCAATTTGAATGGTTTCACAAGTGGTCTCGGCGAATAAATTCGCCGGTACTTTTGCTTTTACAGTGAGCATTTTGGGAAATGCTAAATTATACTTGCGGAGGCTTAAAGTTGGAGGGTACATACAAGAAGCGATAAGCATCTTGAAAGACCGGCAGACTTTTCTTTTTAACAGTCTTCATTAGGCCTAGTGCTAGACCAGGATGCTCAGGAATCAACTGAAAAACCGGACGCAAATCTTCGGTACTGATGGCCGGAATTGGAGCTTCTGCAGGTCTAGTTTGTGCTTTAATCCAATCATTGACGTAGCACTTCCCACTACACATCAATTCTGGTTCCATTATGTTTACACAAAACTCCTGAGTAATATACGCTTGATTAAGAAAATAATAGCTATAAATCAGGCCTACACGGCACGCAGGAAGCAGAACCAAGAGACTAAATAAACTTATAATAGCTACTTTAAACATGGATCAAAGTTAGTCTTTTTGATAAAAAAGGAACCGATTTTTTATAGGTATAATCTCATTTCTTACACTCTGATGATAATGGATTAATTTTAATAAATGCGCTTTACCTTTGAATGATTATTTTCTTAGTCACACTACTGCGACGCGCTTGTATTCTGATTAAATAAATTCCAGAGGGATAGCTGCTTAGATCCAAGGAAACAACATAGGCTTCAGGTAAGTTTTGCGATAATAGCGCTTCTCCCTGCAAATTTAAAACCTGAATTTGCCCTTTCTCTAGGAGCTCGGAAAAATGCAAATTTAAAGGGCCGGTACTTGGTGTTGGTTCTATAAAAATACGCGTACCATTCAATTGCACTTGATCATGTTGATAAACATGAACCGTATAGATCTCTGACCAATTGCTGCTGCAAGCATTCTTACTTTGTACCCGCCAAAAATAGGATCCCGGATCTAGTTGTAAATGAGCATTATTACCGATTACCTCTTGACGTTTAATGGATTGATTAAAATATAAATCACTGGAAACTTCTATTACAAATGATTGATTGGTGTCTGCTGCTTCCCAGGAGAAATGAACATCCTCCACCAAGGATATCGTGTTATTGATTGGAGCCGATAAAACGACAGGAGGTGGCGTACCTAATATTTCAAATGGAATGGAAACACTTCCTTTCCTAAGCAGATCATCAGCCTCTACAATGAGTTGATAGGTGCCAGCTGATAAGGCTTGTGATCTTAGTATTTGTAGATCAACGATTGTTCCAGGCAATGCGTCCACTCCTGTTTTTCCAAATGAAATTTCAACATTTTCCTGGTTTGGACTCACTCTTGCGGACAATGCGCTAGGTCCTGCAAAGCCTACGCCTAACTGAATCTGAAAATTGAGTGAGGATTCTAGGCAACTCGGTTTTGGGCTCTCTAGGACTAGTAAGCGAATATCTGGCGCAGTATTAAATTGTCTTACAGAACTTGTTGCCTGTCCACATCTATTTTGAGCAATTACCTTCCAAAAATAAGTGCTGGCAAAATCAAGCTCATCATAGCGCAAAAAAGTATCGGTAACTTCAAACTGATCTACGATCTGCGTAAAGTCTATATCTTTAGCAATCTGCACTGCATAACTTTTGCTATTTGGGCTATTCTCCCATTGTAATAAAACGCTTTCGTTTACTTCTTTACTATTCTTACTGGGCACGGTAATATCAAAAGGTAATGGATCTTTTTCGATGATCAAATCTAGATCTGTAAAGACTGTATCCCTTTGATTACTACCGCGAATAACGATGGTATAAATACCTGCTGGAGTATATTCATCCGTCTCATACTTGAGTAAAGTACTCGCTCCAGGAGCTAGCGACTCCTCATCCAGTTGAATGTTTATTCCTTCCGGTGCATAAACCAAATCAAGCTGAATGGCTTCGGCAAAAGCATCACTGGCACTTAAGCTAAAAGAACCTGCTGCTGGCAAACATGCGTTTTGTACCGCAAGATCTGCGACCAAGGCTACTTCACACTGAATAGCCCAACGCCCGCCCAATGCTTGCAATTCTTCTTGATCTGGATCTAACCAATCTTTTAGTCGACTAGAAGGCCCATCGCCATCTTTCCAGGCAGAACGCAACCAACCAAAAGCATCAAATTGATCGTTACCACAGTCCGCTCGACCGCCGTGCAATTGTCCAATTACTTGTTTTTTACTATTAAACAAAGGTGCACCGGAGGAACCTTCTTCAGTAGTTCCGTGATTCCAGCTTGAAACTATAAGATGATCTCCATCAGAAAAATGGGTAGCTCCAGCATTCCATTTTCCGGGGAAAGGTATTTGAGTACTGATGGCTACTCTTTTCTCTTCATTTTTTGGATGATGAATACTAAAAACACCGTCTTGTGGCATCGCTACCCCAATATCCCAGCCCGCAAGGAAAGCATTGGCCTCCTCTACTACCGGATCATCTAAACGAACAAGCGTAAAATCTGATTTTTCGGCAGAAGCCAAGAAGATCGCTCCCGTGTTATAGGTTTCTAGAATTCCATCTCCTGGTCGGGCACTTTGAAAACCATTGGGCGTACGACAATAAGAGTTTTCATAATTCCAATAAACGACCATACTCCGGGCATCCTGTCTACTAATATCACAATGATTAGCTGTAATAAAATAAGGAGTACAATCTTCTCGCCCATTATTAACTAAAAACCCAGTACATAACTTACGCCCGTCAACGCTGACCAGGCCTACCGACTGCATTACATCTCGGTATTTGTCCAATTGAGGCCAACCATCCTCGTCACCACAAACAGCATCTAGGTGGCAATCACCGGATAGGACTCGACCAAAACCTATAAAATCATGGTTGACATATTCTAACTCTAATTGTATTCTGTTTTTAGAAGCTACTGGCAAATTCACTTCTATTACTAAAGCATCTCCCTGCATGATGGGTGTCCAAAGAGAAGCATGATCTTCATTATCGGCAGCCGTAAAAGGGCCATATATTTTACTTTTATCCGGTGGATAAATCAATAAAGTGGCGTCAGCTGGTAAATGATATTTAGTAAATCCAAAATTTAAAGAATGGGCTTCTGGTGACTCG
>CAXIDD010000021.1:0-17298 GCA_964021975.1 uncultured Saprospirales bacterium
GACTAGTTTTTCTCCAAAGTCGTTATTATTTCCCCAATGCTTTTGTAATTCCTTGGCAAGCAAGGAAAACCTATTGTTATACAGATTAATATCATTGATTAAAAGCTGCTTTTCTTTGCTAATGTTGGTGTAAATTTCAGCTTCAATTTTAACGTTAATCAACTCATTAAGTGCAGGTAAACTATAGCTATTTATACGATATAATAATACGGGGAGCGTTTCGATATTAAAAGAATCAGAACTATTTAACAAGCTATCTATCCACTGAATTTCACGGGTTTCATTCCTGATATTCCCGTCGTTTTTGAATGAATAAGAAGTGCAGGATTAAAGGCGATATCGAGTTTCAATAAGAAAATATCGTTATTTTTCTTTTGTTCGCTTCTATTATTCAAGCTTAAGGCTATTAGAATACCAATAACCACCAATAGAATCTCTCCAGTGGCATAAATCAGGTATTTACCCAAGTTGTTTTCAATGAGAAGTCGCTGTCTGATTCGCCGGAAGAATTTTATCATCGCTTATTCTAATTTTGCCTAATGAACTACAACAGTCGGTGTTTTATTTCCTGAGCCAAAAACTTCATACCATGTTGGGCTTCCTTTGTTTAATTGAACTCGTCTTCATTTGAAAGTCTATCTGAAATCTTATCTTGGTGTGCTTGTTTAAATCAATTTGTAAGTTCCTTCAGGAAAAAGTTGAAAACGATTTCCTCTAAAATTATTGAGGCTTATTACAGCTCTGAAAATGAACTTTAACTCATTGAAATTCGCCTGGTTGAGGTGGTTCATCATATCAATTATACCTGAATAATTTTTCTCATCACATAAATTTCGAAACAGATCAGGAGCGCAAGAGGATCTCTTTCCCTTAGGCGTTTTCTTGAAAACTTTATAAGCATTTTCAAAATCACCAATTTTACTTAGACTTTTAACAATTGAACCCATTTTAATATAATAACTTTTATCCTTTTGCTTGGCTTTATAAATGGCAAAGTTGACAAGTGCATTATGTTTGTCGTAATTGATCCGATAAGATGATTCTAATATAAGGCATAACTCGTCTATATGTGAATCTTCATTGTCAAGATAGCGTTTTATGGCCTTTTCTAAATACTCGAAGGCAACTGACTTTGACTCAGAATAATAAGCTAAACCAGCAAAATACGAAGGGAAATTGAGCTTAGAAGGTGCTACTTTCTGATCAATCCTTAAGTCTATAAGGCTTGAAATTTTCCCATAGTTAAATACACGTTGATTTGAAAAATTATTTGATTTAAAGTCTGTTAATTTATGGGCGTTTTGATTTATGAAATCACGACAATTTTTTTTGAAACGTAACGCGTACAATAAAAGAACAAAATCTAGCGATTCTACGCTCTCTTTGCTTAGCCAGTAATCGATTTCTTGATGCTGTAAATCGTCCTTTTCACTTAGCTGGTAAAGGACTTCATAAACCATTCTTAAACCATATTCTCCAAATTGATCTGTGTATTGTTCTAAATTCTTTCCGAGATGATCACGAATTATTTTTTCCTGAAAATAGGGGTAAAGCGAATGAGGTTCGTCACGTATTTTAGATACTTGATCCTTGAACCAAAAGAGGGATTCAATCTCACAATACTGACTTATATTATACCATAAGATAGGTACATAAAAAGTTGAACTTAGATTTGATCTCCATTCTGATATTAAATCCTGAGCAGTTTCCTTACAATTTGAGAAAATCAACATGTTAATATAGGCCCATTTGTTCCTGTTTTGGTCCCATTCTTCAACGCGCTCAAAAGCTTTAGATTTATAATGTTCGTAGGCGGTAGTTTCTCCAAGTAAGTATTTATTAAGGGCCATATAGGACAATACCCTACCATCTATAGGAGTGTTATTTTCTAACCAACGATCACAGGTGTCAAGAAAACCTTTGCAATCAATATTTCTTTTTAAGCAATGGAAGGAGGTCATAGCATAGCCTAAAATAGCTTCCCCAGCATCCATTTTAGCTAATATTATTTTGGCAATCCTCGTATTTTGGTCCCGAATCATGGACACAATACTTAACTCGATTAAGTCTGTGCTGATATTGTCCTCAAAGCCACGGAAATTTTGATTAAAACGATCATAAAGTTGTAGTACTTCAGTTATAAGATCATCATACGATGCGTCAGATCGTTTTGGCCATTTTCGTGGTTTTGAGTTTGTAAAATCTTGAAGGTCCATTCAAATAGTTAAAAATTAATTCAGTAATTTTTTAATAAGGCATGGTAGTAATGATAAGAGTAGTAGTGACGAAGGAGCTATTACTTCTTATCAATTGTGTGTGCCTGGCATGGGCATCTGTTCCGTATAAATATAATGACGATAAATGTCAATACCAAGTACGGATTAATTTAGAGGGGGAAAGTGAGGGAACCGCGAAAGCGGTGGAGCTGCTCTAAAACTATTGATTGGTAGCATGGAGAAGCCAGCAGAGGCCATAGTAGACAACACAAGCCTCGACTAGTTTCAAGAAACTTAAGTTTGCTGAAGGACCGAACGTCAGCCTATCCGAAATTGAATTGGGAGCAATCCCTGTGTTACGGTTAGCTTTCCAGCAGAATCGTAGCCCATTATGAAAGCAGGAAATAGCTTTGACCGGTGTGAAAAGCGGTCGTTGAGATGGTTGACGATCTGCCTAGTACTTGAACCGTATGCCTGGGTGGTGTAGGCGCACCCTGGCTCTATGTTTTAGGGCCATCTACTAGATTGTGCTTTCGTTTTTATTTTATTTCTTTGTTTATTTCTTGAATAATTTCACCGACTTCTAACGCGGATGTAAAAGCACTTAGTAGTCCATCATTATATACAATTTGTAAATCCAACAAATTTTCGAATTCTCTCTTTTGAAGTAGTGGGAAATTGCCTTCCGTAAAACCGGATGGGGGTAGGTTTATATTTCTGAGTTTGAATTTTGAATCAACCTTTAACCAATTGCCATATTTGGTGACATATTTGGTTATGTCAATGCTTGCTGAATGATTTACCTCAGTTCTATCCACGATATAATTTATTGAAGATTGCCAAGATGATAGACGGATTTTAAGGTCCTCATTCTGAATTCGACTTAATTTGCCTGAGTTTATCAATTCGTTTAAAAATCCATCTTGAGGAAAATATCTCGGTGTTGAAGTGTCAATACTACTGAAATTGGGACAGCCTGTGTTCGCCTGAATTGGAAGTGTTTTTGATGGTCAAGTTGCTAATCGAAAACTTGAAGTTTGAGCTATAAAAACAAAACGGGGGAATTTGAGTGATCAAATTCCCCCGTGGGTTTTATATTTATTTCGGTAATATACTATTCCTCTTCCTCCGCTACTGGAGCTTGTCCGCGACTTTGTTCGGCAGCAGCTCTGGCTTCTTCCATTACCTTCATAAAGGCCTCTGCTTCAATAGCTTTGTCTTTAATGGTCACTTGCTCGGCGATGACATCGTGTAGTTTTTCACTCATGATTTCATCTCTCACTTGGTTGACTTGCTGCTCATCTTGCATTAAGCGGCCCACCATCATATCGATAAATTCTTCTCCAAGACCAGGATTTCCTTGCAGGTAGCCCATTACTCGGCGAGCCAAACCTGCTTTGATCTCTTCTTCGGTCAATTGGATATCTGCTTTTTTCGCTACTTTATCAGTGATCAAAGACCAGGTTAAGTTTTTAGCGAAGCCTTCGTATTCTGCTTCAATAGCTTCTGGCGTTGCCTTTTCGTTAGATAGGAGCAACCACTTTTTTAAGAAGGTATCTGGTAATGGAAGCTCATTTAACTCCAACAAACGATCTTGGAAATCGCGGAATAATAAAGCATCTGCTTGCTGATCATAGTAGCCTTCAATACTTTTAGCGATGGCTTCCCGAGCTTGTTCTTCAGTAGTAATCTCGTCGTTGCCAAACATTTTTTTGAAGAACTCCTCGTTGAGTTCTGCTGGCGCAACGTGGGTAGCATCTTTAATAGTCAGGTGAAAAGTCAGATTGATATCTGCATCTTCTTCCTGATTTAAATAGTATTTTTTAGCGTATTCTGCGGTGATATCTGCTTCAATTTGACTGATGTCATAATCAAAGCTATCTCCTACAGAGGCGGCTAAAATTTTCTTTTGGGCAGCGTCGTTCATTTTATTGACAGGAACACTGAACTCCGCTTCAATACCTTCTGTTTTGATGGCATCTCCTTCCATTTCCTGCGCACCGAATTTGACTAGATCCTCTTCGGTGATGGCACCTTCTGAATGGATCATTTCGCCCAATTGTTTGCGGGCTTTTTCAATTTCTTCGGTAATGTCTTCTGCTTTGGCAGAAACCTTATATTTCTCGAAAGTCTGATCAGCATCTAGACCTTGTACTTCAAAATCAGGCGTTAAACCAACTTCATACTTGAAGACATAGTCTTGAAAATTTCTCAAATCAAATTCAACCTGCTCCTGTTGTTCGGATGGGATGGGCTGGCCTAGTAGTTCTAGGTTTTCTCCTTTGATGTAATCAAAAAGCTCTTTTTGGATCTCTTCGTTTACAATATCAGCCAGGATACCTTTACCATGCATTTTTTTAATAACGCTGGTTGGCGTTTTTCCTTTACGGAAGCCCTTCATGTGAGCTTGCTGTTTATACTTTGAAAGCTGTTGATTGAATTTAGGCTCGTATGTATCTTTAGCAACCGTAACGGTAAGTACGGCATTTAGATTGTCAATATCTTCTCTGACAACTTGAGACATAATCAACTGTTTTATGGTATTAAAAAATGATGGGATTTGAGTAATATCAAAAAAGCTGTTTGATAACAAACAGCTTTTTAATGGTGCGGGTGGAGGGACTCGAACCCCCACGCCGTGAAGCACTAGATCCTAAGTCTAGCATGTCTACCAATTTCATCACACCCGCAATTTTAAAGAATTCCTCTTTTGGGAGGATACAATCACCTTTCTGATTGTTGGTTTGAAAGACATGGAGGAACATTGACCTCCATCTCATAATTCAAACGACTTAAATGCTTTTTTAAAAAGCGATGCAAAGATAGTACCTTTTTTAATTAGAAACAAGCTATTTTGTTAAAAAATAATTAGAGTACTTCTTGAGCAAACCAAACTATGATTGGAGTGTATTTGTAATAAATTTGCTATATCTTTATTAGTTACCGACACGGAGGATAATCTTCGTCAAATAGTCCCATGAAATACTAAAATTTAGAATGGCAGAAGTAATTACGATACAAGCAAAAGAGCAGGAAATGATAGAAACCGCCTATCAGCAGCTTTTGCTATCCATGCAAGTAAAGGCTCCATTAGATGAGCCAGACAGTAAGATGATTCAAGAAGCTTATGAATTGGCGGTTGATGCCCATAAAGAGCAGCGCCGCAAATCTGGTGAGCCCTACATCCTGCATCCTATTGCGGTAGCACAAATTTGTTCTGAAGAAATTGGCCTCGGGCCAACTGCCATTGTTTGTGCCTTATTACACGATGTGGTAGAGGATACGCCGATTACTTTAGCAGATATAGAAAATCAGTTCAGTGATAAAGTAGCTAGTATCGTAGATGGATTGACCAAGTTGGATTCGGCCTATAACAGCACGAGTCCACAAGCAGCGAACTTTAAAAAGGTTTTGACTACCTTATTGGATGATGTCCGAGTCGTCCTTATTAAAATGGCGGATCGCTTACACAATATGCGGACTTTAGGGGCCATGCCTCGTCACAAACAACTCAAGATCGCCGCTGAAACCAGCTTTATTTATGCACCCTTGGCTCACCGCTTAGGTTTGTATAAATTTCGGACGGAGTTCTTGGATCTATGTATGAAAATTACAGATCGGGATGCTTATAGTGAAATTGCTCGGAAGCTGAATGAAACGAAAGCAGCCAGGGAAAAATTCATTGAATCTTTTATAGAGCCTTTAAAAGAAAAAATTGAGCCTTTAAATATACCCTATAAAATAGTTGGTCGGCCTAAGTCCATCTATTCTATTTGGAATAAAATTCAAAAGAAAAAAGTCCCTTTTGAAGAGGTCTATGACCTTTTTGCAGTACGCATTATGATTGATGTTCCACCGGAAAAAGAAAAATTATCTTGTTGGCAGATTTACTCCATTGTCACAGATGTACATCAACCCATTCCGGAGCGGCTGAAAGATTGGGTGACTACACCCAAAGCAAATGGTTACGAATCGTTACATACCACCGTGATTGGCCCAGAAGGACGCTTTGTAGAAGTACAAATCCGGAGTATGTGGATGGATGAAATTGCTGAGCGGGGCTTTGCAGCACACTGGAAATACAAAGGAGTAGCCGTTTCTAATCAAAAAGATGATGTCTACGAAAGATGGCTGGATAGTGTCCGAGAAATTTTAGAAGATCCGAACAGTGATGCAGTAGAGTTTTTAGGAGATTTTAAAACCAATAACCTTTTTCACGAAGAAGTTTACGTTTATACACCCGATGGTGATTTGAAAATTTTACCAAAGGGAGCCACTGCTTTAGACTTTGCGTTTAGCATACACACAGACCTTGGTTACCACTGTACGTCCCTGAAGGTGAATAATAAGTTGGTCCCCATGAACCATCCTTTAAGGAATGGAGATAAGGTTACCATTTTTACGAGTAAATCTCAAAAACCTAAGGAAGGGTGGCTCAAAATGGTAATTACGGGTAAGGCCAAATCAAAAATCCGGTCTACCTTGAAAGAGGAACGCCGAAAAGTGGGCGAATTGGGCAAAGAACGTTTGGAAAGAAAACTCCGTAACCTAAAAGTAGATTTTGATGATTCTGCAGAATGGATGGTCAAGCACTTTGGCTACAGTTCTCACGTGAACCTTTATTATGATATAGCTACCGAAGAAAAAACCATCCCCGAGTTATTTAAAAACCTAGAAGTTGATGGCAATAAACTGGTAGAAAAAGTAAAGGAAGAGCTTGTCGTACCCGAGCGTCCTAAACCCGATGAAGCACCTAAGCAAAGTCGCTCCAGTAATAAGATAGAAGCTAAGCCCCACTTATTAATCAATGGAGAACCTGCAGAAAAATTTGAATATAGCCTGGCCAGTTGTTGTAACCCCGTACAAGGAGATGATATTTTCGCTTACCTTACAGCGGGAGCTGGACTGAAAATTCATAGGTCCAATTGTCCTAATGCGATGAATTTGATGGTCAATTATGGATACCGGATCATGAAAGCGGACTGGATGGTTTCTACTAATGCTACCTTTGTAGCCGAGTTGACAATCACGGGCGTAGATAGTGGACCGGGAGTGATTGAGGCTTTGATGCACAACATTTCTACCATGCTAGGTTTAAATATTCGATCTTTAACCATAGCTGGCGAGGAAGGTTATTTTGAGGCTAAACTTAAAATCGTGGTACGGAATACGGACCAACTTAATCTAGCAATTCGAAGTTTACAAAACTTGGACAACGTTTCAACTGTTATTAGAGTAAATTAACCATCTGTGATGCAAGAGGAAAAAATAGCGCAAAACATTATTAAGGAAGTAAAAAATATCTTTTCGGCACATCTGGAAGCCAATAACTTTCGGAAAACACCGGAGCGCTATGCCATCTTAGAAGAGATTTACAAGCGTACCGACCATTTTGACGCAGAAGCGCTTTACATTCATATGAAAAATCAAAACTATCGGGTTAGCCGCGCGACGGTGTACAATACACTAGAACTGTTAGTGAATTGTGATTTGGTCAAAAAACACCAATTCGGTAAAAATCTAGCTCAATACGAAAAGTCCTACGGCTACAAACAACACGATCATCTGATTTGTGTCGATTGTGGGAAAGTTCTCGAGTTTTGTGATCCAAGGGTACAACAAATTAAAAATATGATGGGGGAGATCCTCAACTTTCAAGTCACTCACCATTCCCTTAATTTATACGGGCAATGTCAAGGTGCTTGTGACCGAAAACCAGCGACTGATAACAGCGCAAAAATCGAAGAAAAATAGCAGGTTTTATCTTTGAAAAGCCTAACTTGCGGCCTTTAAACTAGAAAGTCGTTTGAGAACTGTTTGCTCAAACAGTAATCTTAAACTACTTCAAATCTGAACAGTTATGACGGTAGATGTCATTTTAGGCTTGCAATGGGGTGATGAAGGCAAAGGAAAAATTGTAGACTACCTAGCAACGGATTATGATATTGTTGCGCGCTTTCAAGGAGGACCCAATGCGGGACACACCTTAAAATTCGACGGAAAAAAATACGTTTTACATACCATTCCATCAGGAATCTTTCGCCAAAAACAATTGAATTTGATTGGGAACGGAGTTGTCATTGACCCCATTACCCTAGAAAGAGAGTTGACCGAATTGGATGAAGCGGGCGTCGATTATCAAGATCGTTTGTACGTTGCTAAAAAAGCACACCTTATTTTACCCACACATCGTTACTTAGATGCAGCATCTGAAGCTGCTAAAGGTAAGGATAAGATTGGATCTACCCTGCGGGGTATCGGTCCTACTTATATGGATAAAACCGGTCGTAATGGCTTACGTGCTGGCGACGTTTTTCGCAGTGACTTCATGCAACGCTACGAGGCGCTTAAGGCCAAACATATGAAACTGGCTTCTATTTATCCAGATGCTGAGATTGATATGGATTTGCCTGCTGAAGAGGCCAAATGGATGAAAAGCCTAGAAAAACTACGCTCTTTAATCTCCGTTGATGGCGAATACTTCATCAATCAAGCCATGAAGGATGGCAAGAAAGTCTTGGCAGAAGGCGCACAAGGATCTATGTTAGATATAGACTATGGAACTTATCCTTTTGTTACCTCATCCAATACGATTACGGCTGGTGTTTGTACCGGTCTTGGAGTTGCTCCTCAACAAATTGGAGAAGTCATTGGAATTACCAAAGCTTATTGTACACGTGTGGGTTCTGGACCTTTCCCAACTGAATTGTTGGATGAAGTTGGCGAGCAACTACGCAAAGAAGGTGCCGAATTTGGCGCAACGACTGGTCGCCCACGTCGGTGTGGATGGATTGACCTTCCACAGCTACAATATACCATCATGGTTAATGGCGTCACGCAATTGGTAGTGACCAAACTGGATGTATTAAACATCTTTGAAAGTATTTTGGCTGCTCACGCCTACGAAATAGATGGCGAAGTAACTCAGGAGTTGCCTTATGATATTTGTGATGTAGACATCAAGCCTATTCACAATACCTATGCTGGATGGCAGCAGTCCTTAGATGATGCTACTCAATATGGAGATTTACCAGCGGCAGCACAGCATTTTATTGTTGCCTTGGAGGAAGCATTAGGCGTGCCCGTCACGATGATTTCAACTGGGCCAGAACGCTCAAAGTTGATTCGCAAGTAAGCAAATATTATACAATAGAATCACAGAAGGGAATTCCCCTATGTGGTTCTATTGTGTACTATGTGGGTTAAAAAACTAGTCCCGGAAATACTGCACAATCCCTTTCTTAGTAATCTTCCAAAGTCCATTTTCCAAAGTGATTTCACCAGTTTGGACCATTTCGGCGCGCTTGGCCACATAGATGCTGCCTTGGCCTAAAGTTGCAAAAGCAGGGAGTAAGTACTTATTGGGCAAATGAAAAGCTTTAGTTTGAGAATCCAGGTCATTGACTAATTCAAAAGTACCCCGGGTCTGCTCCGTAATGGTGATTTTAAAGACGTGTTGGCCTGGTTTGAACGTTTCGCTAGACTTATTGAGGTCAAAATAATCAATTTGAGGTGCGGTAGCGTATAGAATTTGAGTGGTATCTTCTCCTACCGGTTGCCAGGCAGTTTCGGCAGTGGCCTCCTCTTCCAATTGCTCTGCTAAGAAGTAACGCAACTTAGATTTTTGGATAATCCTCCAATTGACGTCGTCTTTGACTACGACTCCATAGCTATATTCTAATTGTTCTGCTTCCTGAATATTACCAGAGCCATAGACTTCACAAACAGGATAAATATAATCATGTGGAAAGCGTAGGGCCTGATCTAATATTTCGGGCTCGTCAATCAGTCGAAACAAGGCTCTAGTTGGTTCTTTTTCTAACACATAAAGTTCATAAACGGAGTTTTCCGTAATTTCAGTAGTGGCTTTACGGCCAAAAAAGAGGTTGTTACGTGGCAACTCTAAATAGCGTCTTTGGTAGCCTTTGTGTAAATAAGCAGAGAACAAAGCCGTCTCTTCATCAAATCCAAACTTCTTGGTACTCAAGTCAGGTGATGGGGATTGATCTGTTCCTATAGCTTGCTCTTCAACACTTACTTCGGGAGCTTCGTGCTTAATTTTGATGGTTTTAACGTGCGATTTCTTTTCGTATTCTCTGCCGATTTGATCCTTGAACGCTTTGAGTTGGATTTGAATGAGCTCAATGATATTCGGTGATATTTTTTTGATTTTAGGATCGATTACATTATTAATGCGTGGGGCTAATTCTTTGGCAAGTTCATCTAGATCTACTTCTGAACCAGCGTCCGTTTTTGCGATTAAGGTGGTCTTCTTGCTTTTTAGTTTTTTCGATAAAAAATAAAAACCAAGTAAGGTTCCAATCAGCAAAATGCTCCATCCTATTCCTGAAATCCATTGCAAACGTTGATTCATGGCTTCGACTTTTTCCAAAGCTTCTGCTTGCTTTGTAAGCAGTTGATTCAAACCAGCAATCTTTCGTTCATGCCTTTCAAAACCATATTTATCACCAGTAGGAAGGGGAGCACCTCTAGGTACTAAATAGCCATCAAACATATATCCTGCGGCACCTTCTTTATTACGTACTTGTCGCCAGTGCCCAGCGATCCCTTCTAAGGTATCCGCTTCGAGTAACTGTTTAGACACTTGAATGGTACCTCCATAGGGAATGGAGGTGCTACCTTGGTCGATGGCGGATGCTGCCTGCTTAGGCTCCATGCGGATCAGATGAGAGGGCCGAGCAATCACTACATAAGTCTCCATATTTTGGGCAAGCCCTTGCTGGGCAAACAAGCATAATAAAAGGAGTAAAAAATTGCGTAGATGGAGCTGATGCATATTAGTGATAGTGTAAAACACCTTTTTTGACGATTTTCCAATTCTCTCCTTCCTTTTGGAGCAAACCTGGCTCAACGGGACCAATATCAGTAGCATCGGCAATTTTGCCAGGGCCACGCAATTCCATCGCTGGCAAAATATAACTATCTAGAATATTTAAAGCTAAGCGGATAGTCGCTTCATCAGTGACTAAAGTGAAAGATGCTTGCGTTGGATTTTCCTTGTCAACGGTTATCTTATAAACGGTTTGTTTGGAAATGAATCCATTCTCTAGCCTTCTTCCATAAAAAACACCTTTCTGTGGACTAGAAGCATAATAGATGAACTGTGGCATTAAAGGACGGGCGCAAGGAGGAAGGGCTAATTGCTCCGCTGGTGCAATACTTTCTGCCGTCGGGATCTCTTCTAAGGGTGGGGTTTCTATTTCTTCTATTTCTAGTGTAGTGTTGGTATCTTCTACGGATAAGCCAGGGCTGTCAGCTTCTGGCGGTGTAGGATCACTTTCTACCGGCTGAATTGGTGCCTGCTTGGTGTTTTTTAATTCTAGTGCCTTGATGCGTTTATCCAGATCTAAATTGAAATCAGAAATTTCTTGTGTGACAATTTGCCGTACCTGAGAAAGGTTATTGACACTCAATTCACTGGAGCTTTTACTAGGCATTTGTGAGGTTTGCTGTTCTAGTTTGCTACTCAATAAATCTACTTTCTTAGTTAATTCCTCTAGGCGCAATTGTAAGTTCTTAATTAGTTGGCCTTCTTCTGGAGTAGGCGTTTCTTGAACTGGAGCTACTTCCTGCTTTTGTTTTTGTAACCAAGCCAGCTGGGTCTCAATCGAAGCTAAGCGATCTTGCTCGTCCTCTGTTTTAGCAGTAGCTTCTAAATTTGGAGTTGTTTGGGCAATCCGCGAATCAATGAGGGTCTTAATTTTATCTTCAGATAATGGGGTGCCATAGGCTTGTTTTTCTAAGCCATAGAAGGTGTTATTGGTTTTTGTTTTTTCAGTTAGCAAAGGTTTGATTAACTGAAAAGGTAGAAGTAGAACTTCAAAAATCTGTTGGGTAACCGGGTTTCTAAATCGCTGGTTTTTCAAAAAAGTACCTAGAATTAAGGATAATAAAACCCAACCACAGGCGACTAGGAACGTCCAATATAGGATATTGATTAAATTCAAATTGTTGGTTTTTTTAGGTTGTACCAGAGACTCACGCTCATCCTGATCAAACAAAGCTGGATTGTTAACTGGTGCTTCTTCCGTAGTTTCTTCCAGGCCTATTTCATCATCGCCAAGATTCCTCCAAAGGTTATTTTGCCGGACATAACTGTAGAACTTGAAAGGCGTTGATTCAGGAGAAAATATAGATTGCTGATCAAAGTTAGTTAAATAGTCTTGGTGCAAGTATTTAGCCAACTCGCAAGCCATACGTCTGCGAGCTTCTCCTTCTAAAATGATATTTGCTTTATATTGACCTTTGATAACCTGAAATTCTGCTTCTAAGGCCTTGATGGTGTTTTGACGCCAAGGTCTTTTTGCCAATTCATTAATGATCTGCATTTCAAAACCAGTGCTGAGATCTTCGCGGGCAATGCTGCGCATCATCGATTGCAAAGCAGAACTTTTTGTCCCCGACCATTCAAAGGTTTGGGTCAGCTGTGTGATGCTTTCACAAGAAAATAAAGCACCTACTTGACTGGTGTTTTGAGACCATGAAAAACTGGAATGTAGCAAACAAAATATAGCTAAAATAAAAAACCGAATTGGAGGATATCTTTTCATATAACACGCTTATAGTAGTTTTATGGCCTGGTGTTTTTGGTTTAAATAGAATAGTTAAGTACAGCTTTTTCTTCAATTTGCCAATTTTGGCCTGCTTTTACCAAGCTACCTCGCTGCACATCAACTTGAGTGGCTTCAGCTAACCTTCCTGTTCCTTCTAGTTCCATCGCCGGAAGTATATAACTATCCGGAATATTGAAGGCATGTTGTCTGGTAGCACTATCATCTACAAGATAATAATATGCGCGGGTTTCGTCAAGTACCTCGATTCGATAAATGTGCTCTCTTGCTTTAAAAGTTTCGCTAAGCTGTCGCAAAAAGAAAATACCATTCTTGGGTGCAACGGAATACATGGTCTGAATCTTCTTTGCTACTGCTTGCACAGGCACCGCACTTGTCGCTTCTTTTGAAAGCGTTTCTGGAACTTCTTCTTCGGAGGCTTGTTCAGCCTTTAAATCCTCTACAGCTTTCAAGCGGTTTTCTAAGTCCGCTTGTTGTGTTTCTAAAGCCTTTATTTTTTGATGAAGCTCTTGAGTGTTTTGCTCAAAATCTTTTCGAAAAAAATCAGCCTGTGGACCAAGCTGGGATTTATTCATTTTGGTAAAAAATAAATAAACTACCCCTGCTAAACTTAGTAAACTTAAAATTAGCGGAATCCAAGGAGTACTCTTGGTCGTAGAAACAGGAAGTACTGGTGTTTCCTTTTTTTCTACAGGAAGCTCCGTTTCCAAAGTTTCCGAGGTCTTAGTTTCGATTACTATAGAAGTATCAGATAGTGGCTGCGTCAATGTATCTGATGCCGAGCCTTCTTGAGCTTTCGCCAAAAAAGGAACTAAAAACAGCATGAATAGAAGCCAAGATGTCCTAATATACCTTGCTCTCATAACTTAGTTGTTCTTTTTTTCGGCAATCACCTGTGAAAGATGATACATCGAAGCGATCAAAGGATAAAAGAAAAGCGTCTCTTCTATATTTTTATCTGGATCACTTAAGTCCAAGCGCTGGATTAACCCACGCTCCATACTATCTTCAATATCGCGTTTCAATTCTCTACGGTAAGTAGTCAGGCTGCTGGGCGAAATACCAAAGTTGTCTTCAAAGTCGAATTGATTGTGTAAATCCATAATCAAGTCAATAAACCGAGAAGTTTCCTGGATAGCAGAGGCTTTGATCAAGTCTGTAACTTCCTGATATTTCAAAGATCCCGCTGCATAATGATTTGGACTATGATTGACCAAGGTATTATTGCCATCGCCTAATAAAACGATGCGATCGTAATCTTCAGAAAGTTTATTATCGATTAGTTTTCGGATACCACCCTTACAGGTCGCTTCTTTAGGCCGGTCTCCCTGCACCATAGTCAAGCCTTCTGCATGATATTCGGTACCGTATACTTTTTCAAAAATCAATCGACTCAACTTTTCTACACTTTTCAATTTCCTGGATGCATCTAAAAGTTTGATGATCTTTGATCCATTCCCACTTAAGCAGATATTTCTAGGCATCTCACAATTCAAGGCTTTCATCATTTTGGCAATGTGGTACACGATGGCCCCATAGAAAATAATGAAAATGATATTGAACTCTTCGTGAGAAGCTACTTTATCAGAAAAAGAAAAATTGAGGTTTTTATCTTCTAAATCTTTATTTTTTTCTAAAGAAAAGAAAAAGGCCATTAAATCAGCCGAAGAAGAACGCCCGGGCTCACTCAGTTGCTCAAAGACATTTTTCAAGGAATTGAGCGCATGTTGATTGTGCTCTAAAAAGGTCTGGACTACTGGTTTGAACGTTCTAATAAAACCATTATCTGCCGAAATATCATTGCGGTAACCATCTCCAAAGACGGCGTTACCCGCAAATTTAATGGACGTTAAAAATTTGGGCTGATCCTTTTCAAAAAGTACAATGTCCGTGGTCCCACCCCCAATATCAATATTCACCACCGGATAACGCTGTGATTTCACCAAGGTTGGTGGATGGTTGTAAAACGGAACCTCAGATTCGGAGAAGTCGATTGGCTCACCATCTGCATGGATATACTTTTGAAATAAACGATTCCAGATCCTCCGGAACTGATTTACTTGATTGGTACTCATGCTTGATGGGTAAAACCAGATAATGCGGGTACGTTGTAGGCTGCCACCACCAATTAAGACTTTATTGCGAATCATAATCAGTAAAGTCTCAATAAAAGCATTGACCCGATTGGCATTAACCGTACCATCATCTCCTCGGAATCGAGACCATTTTAGATTGGTTTTAATCAGCTCAGATTGTAGCGTTTCCAATTTCTCATAATGAAAAGGAATGGTCAAATCTCCTAGAGGGAAAGTAGACTGATAGTGGTTCAGATTGTCTACTTCAGAAATGGCCGTCCGCATTGGGAATTGATAGCGGCTTTCTCCACCAATATGATATGGAATCAACTCCCGCATCAATAGTCCTTCCAGTTGTGGGTCGTTTAATCCCCAGAAGTCATCAAAAAGAGTAATGAGTTGTCGGTCTCTATCATGAATGTTAAAAGGTTCTGGGTTAGAACCATCGACAGAATATTCAATATGAGAGTTAGTGGTTCCAAAATCAATGGCAAAAGTATATTGTTTGGATCCTTCGAAACTTTGTTGAAACTTAGGAACTACTAAGCCGCGCACGCCACTTGGTTGGCCTACCTCAATCAAATCATAGGCTTTGTCCAGCACGAAGTATCGGCTAGTCGCATTGTGGCCATGGTTTTTACTTTCGTCACTGCGGGTGGTATTGAGCCGCGGTTCGATCACATGATGTCCCGATTGGGAGATCTTTAGGAAGTTGAGTTTGTAAAGGCTTTCTTTATTATTTGAATACAAGACATCGGCGTCTACAAAACCAACCCGTTGTTCGACTTTGCCCACATCACTGTAGAATGGCATGAGTCCTAGGCTGATTTTACATTTGTAAATGGCACCTTCGTTGGAATACTCATCAACCTTACCACCTGTTTTGTACAGCCGTTCGAATTTAATGTATTCTCCAGGCGTGACAATTGGTAAAAGTAAAGTGACTTTAACACCGTCGGGGACGGAATTGATTTCGAGCATTGGCCGGCCATCCTTGGTGTTGCCCATCAAATCACTAATCTCGAAGTAATCGAAAAAGGTGTTCTGAACGGGAATCAAATACATATTATCAGGTGGCTCTTGTGTCGTACGGTCTCCCATGAAGAAGCCTTTAGGATTGCCATTGAAGAAATGGTCATTGTCCATGGCATAGGGTACTTCAATTAGATAAGGTTCCAATAGGTCACTTACCGTAAGGTAGGGGTACTGAACATCCTGTCCAGGCACAAAACGTTGATCTAATGGATCATCATCTTTATAAGGCACCTTGATGTCTGCTTGCCATTTACCACCAAAGTAAGCCAGGGGACGACTATAGGCGTTTTGCAAGACCACCGGCTTTTTACCACTGTATTTTTGAGAGTCGATCATGAAGCCACCAATGGTTTGCTGATCGATTTTTAATTCCTTCTTGAAGTGTTCCATTCCTGGAAAAAGGGAGACACTTTGGGTATTATCCCAAGCTTTATAAGTTTGTTTGAAAGCCAGGAGATCGAAGGTGGGATCTTCTTGGATTTTCTTGATTTCTGTATAAGCCTCTGGCCTGTTTTGGGCCAGGTATTTGAGATTGTTGACCAGGTATTTCCAGACCAAAAGCATTCGGTTCGTCAGCTCTGGATAAACTTTGAATAAACTGTATAGGTATTTCTGGAAGGATAAATCTCTTTGGAAAAGGGGCGCGTACTCACGGTCAAAGAAGGTATCATTACCTTGGACAATCTGCGCAAAACTTAGATCATTACCACTAGAAAAGAATAGAGTAGAAGGGGAGGTTCCACCTACAATCTGGTGATTAAGCGTGATAAAATAGAGATTTTCCATTTTATCAAAATTAGAGAGTTCTCCATCTTGTCTGATGTATAAATCTAGCGTCTCTCCTAATAACCGATGTTGGGGGTTGCTGCTTTCCAATAGGGCTTTCAAATCGCGACTCTTACTCCAGGGAATAATGTTGAGCTTATATTTTGCGGAAAAGAAGTCATATTTAAAAAAGAGCTCTGCTACATCTAGACAATCCGAAACCAACTTGTGGTAAATGGTATTGCCATCCAGTAGGGCTAAGTCTTCGGAACTTTGATCTGCTAATACTCGAAAGGCAGTTTCAAAGAGGTGAATTCTAGCAAAAGGAGATGGGATAGAAGTAATTTCATTGAGGTCATTGGAACCTGCGGGATCTTTGATCTTTGAAATATCATTGGGCCCATAAGGATTATTGATCTTATGCCAATCGTCTGAAGGTTCGGAGCCACCTTCGTATAATCGGAGTACTTTATATTGATTTTTAACTTCTGTCATGATGTCAATTCTTTAATTGTTGAGGTGATGATTGGGTGAATTGAAAGCCGTTACTTCTGAATACGGTCATTAAAAATGGCTTCGGTAGCCTGATAGAAGAGGGACATAAACCGCTTGATA
>CAXIDD010000022.1:0-17263 GCA_964021975.1 uncultured Saprospirales bacterium
GGTTGTCATCAGTACCAATAGTGGCCTTTGGCGTTATTCGCTGGGAGATACCGTGAGCTTCACTTCGGTCCATCCTTATCGGATCAAAGTCACCGGCCGCACTAAGCAATATGTCAATGCCTTCGGAGAAGAAGTGATGGTGGCGAATACCGACAAAGCACTGACCATGGCCTGTGAGGAAACCCAGGCACAAGTCAAAGATTATACGGTAGCTCCCATTTATTTTGCTGGTAGTGGGCAAGGTGGTCACGAATGGTTGATCGAATTCAAAGTTCCACCAGTTAACCTGGAGTACTTTCGAGCCTTATTAGACCAGAATTTACAAAACATCAACTCAGATTACGAAGCCAAACGCTACAAAGACATTGCCTTAAAAAAACTGACACTAAAAGTCCTTCCAGAGGGTTCTTTTAACGATTGGTTGAGGTCTAAGGGCAAGTACGGAGGTCAACATAAGGTACCTCGATTGGCCAATCACCGGAAGTATGTAGAGGAGATTCTGTATTTTTTGGGAGAAGAGGTTTGAATTTAATTTTATATCCGCATATTTGGGAAGCAAACAAAAATGACTGCCCAATATGAGTAAACCTACCGTCTACGTATTCCCCGATAACCAAAGCGTTGCTGAAAAATTTGCCGAGTGGCTCAATCAATGGTGTAATGAGCAAAGTGGTGAGAAAATCACCATTGCCCTCAGTGGTGGCTCTACGCCTAAAGTGCTTTTCAAGGTACTCTCTGAAAAATATGTAGAAACCATGCCTTGGGGGAAAATTCATTTTTTCTGGGGAGATGAGCGTTGTGTGCCACCAGAGGATTCAGATTCTAACTACAAAATGACCAAAGAGTTGTTACTCGATCCCATCGATTTTCCATCCAGTCAAATCCACCGCGTCCTGGGAGAAATTGATCCTGAAGAAGCTGCCAAAAAGTACGAGGCCGTCATTTTAGAACAAGTTGAACAAGAAGCCGGACTGCCTATTTTTGATTTGATGATCCTGGGCATGGGCTCCGATGGTCACACTGCCTCCATTTTTCCGCACCAAATGGAATTATTAGCGTCAGATCAAATTTGTGCAGTTGCTACACATCCAGAAAGTGGTCAGAAGCGGGTTTCCCTTACGGGAAAAGTGATTAACCAATCCAGGCAAATTTGCTTTCTAGTAACGGGTGATTCCAAAAAGGAAAAGATCTACGAAATTTTTGAAAAAGAAGGAGATTATCTAGACTATCCAGCCGCTCATATCCAAGCAAAAAATGGCCAACTCAGCTGGAATCTAGACGAAGCAGCCGTAGCACTTTTAAAATAAAAAACTAACAAAATCTCCCAATCAATAAACCAACAAACACCCAATAATGAGTAAGATAAAAGTCAAAAGGATTCCAAAACGAGGGCATTATGATTTTGAAACCATCGCTGCAATTTTGGATGAAGATTTTATATGTCAGGTAGCCTTTGTGCACGAAGGTTATCCGGTTGTCATCCCAACTATCTATGGGCGCAAAGACCGGCACTTATACATCCACGGTGCTACGACAAGTAGGATGTTGGTTGACCTGCAAAAAGGTATTGAAATGAGCCTTTGCATCACTTTGGTCGATGGCTTGGTTTTAGCACGCTCTGGGTTTAACCACTCTTTGAATTATCGTTCGGTAGTGGTATTTGGGACCGCTCATTTAGTTACGGATCCGATTGAAAAAGAAGCGGCATTAGAAGTGGTGTCGGAGCAAATCTTAAAAGATCGCTGGAAGGAAGTACGTCCAATTAAAACCAAAGAAATGAAAGCGACCAGCGTTTTAAAAATTTCCTTAGAAGAGGCTTCTGCCAAGATCCGGACTGGTCCTCCAATTGATGATAAAGAAGATTATGAGTTGGATATTTGGGCTGGTGTTTTACCAATTAAAAAAGTATATGGTGATCCCATCCCAGATCCCAATCGGAAAAAAGATGAGCCATTGCCAAGCTCTGTACAACAAGTGATTTCAAGCCGTGATTAATAGAAAAAATGTTTGGATTCTATAGTTATATTATTGCAGAAACGGATGACTTAGCCACAGTTGTAACTACCGTACAAGGTCTATCCAATGCGGAATTGATAGATTGTTTCGGGAGTACCATCCTGCAACGTGGTCGTGGTTATCATCGAGATGGCCGTTTGCAAATTGAACAAGTAGAAGAAGAACAAATTACAGCTAAAGCCCTAGGAACAAGTTCCTACCAAACCAAGGTTTTTATAGAAGGGGATACTTTGCAAGGTCAATGTAATTGTCCTTATGAAGCGGCTTGTAAACATATCGCGGCGCTCTTACTAGAAATCAAAAGCTTGCCCGCTACTCAAGAATCTAGACAAAGCGAGAAAATCACCAATGATGCTGCTGTTTTTGCAAAAGCTTTAGAAAAGTTGAGTAAAGAAACCTTGGTGGCTTTTTTAAAGAAACATGCCACCGCTGATCAACGAAAATTGATACAAAGTAAGCCAGAACCACCATCAATTTCTGAAGAAAACTTCTATGAATTACAAATTCAAATAGAACAACTTTTAGCAGGCAAAGTACTTAATTTTTCAATGGTTAATTTGTCCTTGAATCTTCTTAGGGCTTATTGGGTAAAAATGCCCCTACAAGTTGCTCAGTTGCTGCATACCGTACTCGGTTTATTGCAGGATCAAATGACGCAAGAGGGAAGTTTTTCTCATAACTTTAATACACCTTATTATCATCTAGGCTTAGAACAATATCTAGTTGATTTTTTACTACAGCTTTCAGATCAAGACTTAACAAACATATTTCCTGCCTTTTGGTTGCTGGCTATAGATCAAGAGGTAGACGATACACTATTAGAGGATTTACCCAATCTATTAATCGAGCGGTGGCCGGCAGATCGTGATTTGAAAATATTGAAAAAGATTTTTCTTACCGATGATTTACTGGAAAATACCCCTCGCGTAGAACGTCAACAAATATTTAATTTCCTACGTTCGGCTATGACCAAAACAGAGGTCTTGAGTTTCTTAAAGCAAAGGATGCCCGAAGAGCCCTACCAACTATGGCTTTATGCTAAAGCAC
This sequence comes from uncultured Saprospirales bacterium, assembly GCA_964021975.1. Lineage (GTDB taxonomy): Bacteria > Bacteroidota > Bacteroidia > Chitinophagales > Saprospiraceae > DATFKA01. The sequence continues at coordinate 3,064 of CAXIDD010000022.1, forward strand.
TCTTAGAATACGGGCAGATACCTAAAGCCACACAATTATTGGATCAGCAAATAAAATTACAACAAGCTGATCCTATTTTTAGGCACCGAGGCCATGATGTTTATGAACTACGAATCGAATTAGCTAAAAGACACGAGACTGCCGAACTTGCCCAAACTTGGTGTAAAAACTATCTTCAAAACATACCAGCCTCAAGGAGTCTAGAATTTGTCGTACAAATTTTTCCAAAATACCATGCGTGGTTTGAGACCCTAACCGAAGAGCGATCACCTACGGTATTATTTAATTATCTACAAAAGAATAACCGCATTATTGAGGCTGCTGCCTTGTTAGATAAATATCCTAAGGAATATGTTTTGCAGAAGCAAGCGGGCGTTTTTTATTCCATCCACAAAGATCAATTTCCTAAGAAAGCATTAAATGCCCTGGAAGTTACTTTACAAGAGCACCTAAACTATACGGGTGATGAGGCGTATCGAGCTACGGCGCAAGTACTATTAGACATTCGCAGTATTGAGCCTAAAGTTGCGTTTGAGCAACGGCTTGCGCAAATTAAAGAGCAGTTTAAGCGGCGTAGGAATATGATGAAGGTTTTGGAGGAACTTGGGCTTTAATTCTTATATTTAGGTAAAATAGTTGTTTTATTAGCATCATGAAAAAATAGGAATTTACTGGTAACCTTTTAAAGGATATATAAATAAAGTAATAATATAGATTATTCGTTCACACTAAAAACTCATGTTTATGCGTAAATTTTTTGTATTTGTATTTTTTAACTTATTTGTAATTTCAGTTACAAGTGCTGCATCTAAATCCATTCAAAAAAATGTAGATTATTCTAACCTGGAAATTGGACTTCAAAAAGCGACGGAAGGATTTCAGGATAAGCTTTTAAAAGCTTTAGGGGAGGTTAGAAAAGCTCAGAGGGAGCTTCAAGGTAAGGCTATAGAACAAGAATTGGCTAGACGTGCTCTTTTAATTGCGGAAGAAGAACTTATAATTGCCCAAGGTAATGATGATGGTTCACGAGAAGCTGAAATGGTAATTAAAACAGCTGAACGAGAATTACGTATTGCTAAACAAAAATTCAGAAATGCTGTGCAGGCATATGAAATAGGTACAGCTAAGTTGATCAGAGCTGAAGAAAAATATGAAAAGGCCTTGCAAGGAGCTTAATAAGATACAGAAAGGTTACCACTAATGTAGTAGGGTGAAAACTACACCGCTAATAAGTAAATGCGCTATCCTAAAAGCATAGGATAGCGTATTTATTTATACTACCACTCTGTATGAAACACTCCTTCCCTGTCCAATCTTTCATAAGTATGACTACCAAAATGATCCCGCTGTGCCTGTACTAAATTCAGATACAAACGACCTGAAGTAAAGGCGTCAAAATAAGCAATGCTATTGGTCAACCCACCAGCTGGGATGCCTTTGGCAATGGCATAAGCTCCTACTTTTCGGGCAGCACCAATGGTGTCATTTACTTTCGCGGCAAAGTCTTTATCCAGGAGTAGACTTTCTAGCGCAGGGGCTTTAGCATAGGCCACGCGCATATCCTCCAATAAGGCAGCTCTGATGATACAGCCACCTCTCCAAATCTTAGAAATGACGGCCATATCCATACCATAATCGTATTCTTCATTGGCAGCTGCAAGCAGGGTCATGCCTTGTGCATAGGCCATAATGAAGGCAAAATAGAGGGCAGCTTCTAGGTCCGCTTCTGTGATGTCTTCGGATGGGCGGGTAGCTTTTAAACCATACAACTCCTGGGCAGCTACCCTCGTGTCTTTGACCGCTGAGATTTCTCGCATACTGACGGCCATATCGATCGTTGGGATCGCAATTCCCAAGTCCATGGCATTTTGAGAAGTCCATTTTCCTGTTCCTTTTTGCTTGGCTTTATCAAGGATAACATCGATGATATCTTTATCTGACAATGCGTCTTTTTTATCAAAGATCTCTGCTGTAATCTCTATCAAAAAGGATTGTAGTCGACCTTGATTCCATTCCGCAAAGGTGGTTTGGATTTGGTCATTCCCCATTCCCATACCGGTTTTCATCAGCCAGTATATCTCACTAATTAACTCCATTAAACCGTACTCTATCCCATTATGGACCATTTTGACGTAGTTGCCAGCTGATTTACTCCCCATATAAGCTACACATGGATCGCCATTTACTTTTGCAGAAACGGCTTCAAAAATGGGTTGAATCACTTCATAGGCTACTTTGGAGCCACCAGGCATGATACTTGGTCCACGACGGGCGCCCTCTGCGCCACCTGAAACACCAGCTCCAAAAAAGTGAATGCCTTGTGCTTCTAGCTCTTCTGCTCGACGGTCGGTATCTGTAAAAAAGGAATTTCCACCATCGATGATGATGTCGCCCTCCTCTAACAAGGGTAATAAATCTTGGATAACAATATCAACTACTTTACCAGCTGGTACCAGTAACATGATTTTTCGAGGCTTACTTAGGCTATTGATAAACACTTGTTTATCCGTACTACCATCTACCGGAAAAGCTTTCCCCTCTTCCTTTAGTGCAGCAACTTGATCGGCATTGGTGTCTAAACCAAAAGCTGAAAAACCGTTTTCGGCAACATTTAAAATAAAATTCCTGCCCATTACGCCCAATCCGACTAATCCAAAATCGTATTGCTTTGTTTCCATGTTATCCGTATTTTAAATATTGGTGCTTTGAAAAGCTAATTACCCTGTTTTGATAAACAACTTCTTTAATTAAAGGCTAAATTACAACTCCTAAGTAGGTCGTCGAAATCTTAAGTGCTTAATTTATTATTTTTTGGTAACCAAATTTGATTTTAGCACTTGTTTGAATGGCTGATTTTATATGAAAAATAGCTTCTAAGATAGTTTTATGACACAAAAAATGAACAATCAACAACTCGTAATTTTCGGAGCATCTGGTGATTTAACCGCTCGGAAATTAGTGCCAGCGGTTTATAATTTATACACCAGAGGGTTTTTATCGGAAAACTTTGCCTTGGTAGGTGTGAGTCGTACCAAATTTACCGATGAAGCCTTTCGAAAGAAAGTTGTTTTCGATAATGAGCACCTTAAAAAGAAAGTGAAAGAAGGGGCTGATTTAGAGGCTTTCGCCAAGATGCTTTATTATCAACCCATCAATACCGCTAAATCTGAAGATTATGCAAAACTAGTCAAAAGGATCAATGATTTGGATGATGAGTTAAAGACCGATGATAATGTTACCTTTTATCTATCTACACCACCGAGTCTGTATGATGTAATCGCAAAAAATTTAGCGGATAATGGTCTGAATAAACCAGATGGTGGTTGGAAACGCTTGATTATAGAAAAGCCCTTTGGGTACGATCTTGATTCGGCGCAGGAATTGAATAAACAATTGTTAACCTGCTTTGAAGAAGACCAGATTTATCGAATTGATCACTATTTGGGTAAAGAAACGGTGCAGAATCTCTTTGTCATGCGTTTTGCCAATAGTATTTTTGAGCCACTCTGGAACCGTAATTTTATTCATCGGGTTGAGATCACTTCGGCAGAAAGTGTAGGTGTAGAAAAACGTGGAGGCTACTACGATTCCTCCGGAGCTTTACGGGATATGCTGCAAAATCATTTACTGCAATTGGTCGCCATGGTCGCCATGGAGCCTCCTTCAAAAGTAGATGCCCAATCGATACGCGACGAAAAACTGAAGTTGTTTAATTCCATCCGTAGTTTAAGCAAAGAAGACATCAAGAAAAATGTCATTAGAGGACAATACCTTGCTTCTAATATACGCGGGAATGCAGTCAAGGGCTACCGCGAAGAAGAAGGTGTAGATCCAGACTCTCGGACAGAAACCTACGTTGCCCTTAAGTTTTTTATTGATAATTGGCGCTGGGCAGGAGTACCTTTTTATGTGCGTACAGGTAAGAAATTACCAACCAGAGTATCTGAAGTGGTCATCCATTTCAAACCTAATCACTTGCCATTGTTTAAAAATGATACCGTTACGAATTCCCAAAATATGCTCATCATGCGGATTCAACCGGATGAAGGGGTACTCCTGAAGATAGGTTTAAAAGTACCTGGCGCAGGATTTGAAGTTAAGAAGGTGAATGTAGATTTTCTCTATTCAGACATGGCTGATAGCTATTTACCAGATGCTTACGAACGGCTGTTATTAGATGGTATGCAAGGAGATGCTACTTTGTATGCTCGTGGAGACTCCGTCGAAGCGGCCTGGAAGTTTGTAGACCCAATTTTAGATGCTTGGGAGAACGATCCGGATGTACCCATCTATGGCTACCCCGCTGGTACCTGGGGCCCAGAAAATGCGGATGAACTTATTGAAGGAGACAACATGGTCTGGCGTTATCCATGTGCCAATTTGACCAATGATGGCATTTATTGTGAATTGTAAATATTAGTTGTAGAGGTAGTGAAATAATGAATTGTTGAAGGTGAGAAACACTTCAACAATTCATCATTTCTATAATTCATTATATTTATATACCAAGATGAGCCATTTCTTTGGTTATTAATTTCTGCACTTCTTTGTTGTAGCTTTCCTTGGTAATACCCGTTAATTCTTTCAAGACGCTAAAGTATTCTTCCTCTTCTTTTGTCCTTTTGGTCATTAATAACTTCCAGACACCATCAAATCCTTTGTCTTGTTCAATTTTCTTTATTAGCAAAGCACCAACAAAGTCATCAGTGTAATTTTTTCGCTTGCCATTGGTTATAAAGTGGGACTTTGCTTGTTTGTGTGCTAACCAATCTACATGTTCTTTAACAACATATTTTTCAGTGAACATAGGGAATAACTCGGGCCAAGTGATCCCCCATATACCACCGTATAAAGTTGCGATGTGGCAGTCTACTCTCCGATGCACTTCTCTTCGCGAGATTACTTGGCCTAATCTATTGTGCCATAAGTCATGTAAGTCATAGGCATATATCCTGTCTTCATTAGCTACCCATAAAGATTTTCGATCGTGTTTTGCTACCCATCTTGTCCTTAGTGGATCGCCATTATAATCTGACTTATATTCAACTCCAAACAAATTAAGGGGATCCATCTCATTTTTGCACATATAATAATGGAATATGCCTGTATTATTTTCTAATTTTTTGTCACACAGCAAGACATGGTCTGTAAATAGCTGAATTTTTTCATCGTCTAGATCATAGGGATAATGAAATAGGTGATTTTCAATTTTTTTGGTCTTCCAATTTTGAGTGTTTTGTTTGAGGGGAGAAGAAAACCAAAAGTTGTCGTCAATTTTATGAGCAATTAATTCAAAGTTAGCCCTCAGATTAGCTGAATCTTCATTTTTTCCTATGTAGGCGATATGAACGGCATACTTGTTTTGGTCTAAAGGGACGATATTGGTAAGGTAAGCTTTATAGAAAGCTTCATTTTCAAAAGCTTCATTTTTATGAATGTCCCATATCTCATCTATGAGGATTTGTGTTTCAACTATTTCGGAGGCTAATATCCATTTATTGGTTCTGTTTTCTTGTGCTGCAGCCAAAAAAGCATTAAGGCTGTTTAACAGCGCAGTGTTTTCTAAACTATCTTCTAGCAGGACTAGATTGGAATTGATCTTGACGCTGTCAAATTTTATAGCGATGGTTTTATCTTTTTCTGATGTTAGAAAGTCGGTTCTTTGGTTATTAAGGGCTTGGCTGTAGGAAAGATTACAAATGAAAATACTTAAAATAAAAGTGAGTTTGAAATTCATGGTTATTTTACTTTTGTTGAATTTTATTGAAACGGATGATTGTAATTATCTGATTTTCAGATTCTTTTAATAAAACTACCAATAACATTATTGAATATAGGGAAGGTCTTTACCCCTTAACAATAAGTTTGAAAGTCATTAACATTGATAAGTGCCAGGACGGAATTTTAATTTGTAGGTTAACTTATTCTTTAATCATTACTAAAACCTTAAATTCATCACGTCTAAACATCATCCGCTCAATACCTTAAAAATGATCGTAAAACTTGCAGAAGGAAATCTAAAAACGAAGTACGGCCTGTTCCAGGAGGCCCTCTATTACGATGGACAAAAGGAAAGTATTGCTTTTTATCAAGGAGATTTAAAAGATGGCGAAGCGGTACTTTGTCGCCTACATTCTTCTTGTATTTTTGGCCATTATTTCAATAGCACAGAATGCAGCTGCCAAGAAGAAATGAATGTTTCTCAGGCTTTGATCCAAAAAGCAGGAAAAGGTATCATCATCTTATTGGATCAGGAAGGTAAAGGTAATGGTCACTTTGCGCTTTTAAATAGTGTTCATTACAAAAGACAAGGTGTTGCACAAGCCGAAGCTTACGAAGCAGCAGGTTTTCAAAAGGATGCCCGAGATTATCGTAGTGCCGCTAAAATATTAAAAGACCTCGGGGTGAAGTCGGTTAAAATGCTCACCAATAATCCTAAGAAAGTAGCTATTTTAGAAGCGCAGGGTATTGAAGTGGTGGGGACGGAGCCAATGATCTTATCTTAGAATATCCAAAGCTACGCTATGTTAGTCCGCGTGACTCTATAGTTAAAAAATCCAATAAATGGACCAACTTAAAAAGCAAATCCACCAGACTTGCCTTCAACAAATAGCCAAGCGCATCCAAAATCTTGAAAAACGCATAGCTACTATCAACGAATCTAAAGCCAGCGAAACAAAAAGTAGTGTAGGAGATAAATTTGAAACTGGCCGAGCTATGCTACAAATGGACGAAGAAAAAATGCTCACTCAACTCCAATTTAATCGGGCTACATTAGGACGATTAGAACAGATTAATCTAGATGAAAAATCAGATCAAGTCAAAAATGGGAGTTTAGTCAAAACAGAAAAGGGGCTATATTTTGTCGGCATCGGTCTTGGGAAAGTTATGGTAGATCAGACCTTATGTTATTGCGTCTCGCTCCAATCACCAGTTGGGATGGCTCTAATTGGGCAAAAACTAGGCGGTAAAATATCCATTAATCAAATGGAAATGACTATACTTGATATCTACTGATCCATAAAATTTACCTCGAAGTTTTTAGATAAGGACTTTGTCAAAAAATAAATAGGAACCCATGCGAAAATGGATAATGGATACAGACACTGCCTCTGTTGATGCCGTGGCCTTAATACTTGCCCTGCAAGAAGATTCGATTCATATAGAAGCGATAACGGTAGTGGCGGGTAACGTTGGGCTTGAACAAGGGGTGCAAAATGCCCTTTACTGTGTTGAATTGTGCGATAGAAAAGTGCCCGTATTTGCTGGAGCAGCAAAGCCAATTTTAAGAGCATTATCAACGGCTCAATTTGTACACGGAGAGGATGGAATGGGTGATATTGGACTACCCTTAAAAGGTCGGATACCAGCCGACAGCCATGCTGTCGATGTTATTATCGAGAAAATTCAGCAATCTCCAGGCGAAATAGAACTAATTACACTAGGGCCATTAACCAATATAGCGATTGCTTTACTAAAAGAACCGAGTATCGCACAGCAAGTAAAATGTTGCCATTTAATGGGCGCAGTTGGGCAAGGCCCTGGCAATATTACTGCTGTTTCAGAATACAATATTTGGGTAGACCCAGAAGCCGCTCAAATCGTTTTTAATTCAGGGATGAATATTCGAATGGCCGGTTGGGACATCGCTGTGGATCATGCTTTCTTTAACGATGCGGAAATTGCGGAATGGAGGCAGAAAAAAGGGGCATTAGCCAAATTTTCACTGGATATTCAAAGGGGAAAATATGCTTTTAATAAAAAGACAACCGGGCAGGCAGGCTTCGAATTACCTGATCCGATTGCCGTAGCAATGGCTATTGATGAAACGATGATTACTAAGAAAAAAACAATGGGTGTCGAAGTCATTTTAGGAGATGGTCCTACTCGTGGCCAAGTCGTTGTAGATCACATTAATGTCATGCCAGAGGCCCCAAAAGTTGAGGTAGTCCTGGAAGTGGATACACAGCACTTTAAAGACCTAATGTTTTCATTAATTGTAGAAAAGGACTAAATGCTATGAAGATTCTAAATTTTGGCAGCATTAATATAGATTACGTTTACCAAGTGTCCCACTTTGTAGAGCCGGGAGAGACTTTGGCTAGTCAAAATTTACAGACTTTTTTAGGTGGCAAAGGTTGCAACCAAAGTGTTGCTTTAGCCAAAGCAGGGGTGCCCGTTTTTCATGCTGGCAATATTTCCGAAAACGATACGTGGATTATTGATCAATTAAGAACCTGGGAGCTTGATACGCATTTGATTCGGAAATTACCGGATCCTTCGGGCCACGCAATTATCCAAGTAGATAACAATGGTGAAAATGCCATTATTATCCATGGTGGTGCCAATCAAAAGATTGATACGGATCAAATAGATAGCGTTTTTGCACATTTTGCATCAGGTGATGTACTACTCCTACAAAACGAAGTCAACCAAATAGCGGATTTAATTCAGCAGGCCAAAGCAAAAGGCATGCTGGTTTTTTTTAATCCAGCCCCCATGACTAAAGCCGTTTTGGACTACCCTTTAGATTTAGTAGATTATCTTATTTTAAATGAAACAGAAGCTCAACAAATCACAGGAAAGTCAAGTCAAGCAGAGATAGAAAAACAACTCTTGACTCAATTTCCAACCAGCCATTTCCTATTAACCTTTGGTGCCAAAGGCGCGCTGTTTTTTAGTCAAAAAGAGCGTCATTCGGTTGCCGCCAAAAAGGTGAAAGCGATCGATACTACCGGTGCCGGCGATACTTTTATAGGGTATTTTCTAGCGGCTTGGAGTCAAGGGCAAAGTATTCCAGACAGTCTGAAATTAGCCTCGAAAGCTGCGGCCATTACCGTGACGCGTGCAGGTGGCGCGGTGAGTATTCCTAGGAAAAATGAAGTGATGACGGCTTAAAAGGATCAGGATTGAAAGGCAACCTTTTCATAAAGATTGCCTAATTCTAATTTGATTCCTAATACTGGAAGTTCAAAGGATTGATCAATCCCAGAGACTGAATTTAATCTCTCCAAAAGTGTTCCCGCTAATCAAGCCATGCTCAATGCTACCACCGGACATCGCAAAAATACTACCATCGTGGTATTCATGCTTAGTCTGCGTTCTTTGCTCTATCGCTAGGTACTCAGTTACGGAAAGGTTGTTCAATTTTTTGCTTCCATATTATGGATTTACTACAAAATAATTGATTTTCAACCTTTCCGCAAACTATATCGAATTTATTTCTTCTCCATCAAATTCAACTCTTCCAGCTGCGTTGAATCTACCTTTGCAGGAGCATCAATCATCATATCGCGGCCCTGATTGTTTTTGGGGAAGGCGATAAAGTCGCGGATCGAATTCACTCCATTCATGACTGAACACAAGCGATCGAAACCAAAGGCGATACCACCATGTGGAGGTGCACCATATTCAAAGGCACCTAGCAAGAAACCAAACTGTTCCTCCGCTTCTTCGGGCGTGAAACCGAGTAGTTTGAAGTTCTTAGATTGTAATTCACGATCGTGGATACGAATGGAGCCACCACCAATTTCTACGCCATTAATGACTAAGTCATAGGCATCTGCACGCAGTGCTTTCATGGTCTCAAAGTCACCATTCAACATGCGTGGAATGTCTTCTTTCTTTGGAGAGGTGAATGGGTGGTGCATTGCATGGAAACGCTCAGAATCTTCGTCCCACTCCAATAAGGGGAAGTCTAAGACCCAAAGTGGTTTGAATACTTTAGGATCCATTAAGCCCAATTGGCGGCCCATTTCTAAGCGCAATTCACCCATTTGTTTGCGCGCTTTTTCCGCTTCTCCGGAAAGCACTAACATTAAATCTCCAGGCTTGGCGCCCATTTTATCGGCCCAAGCTTTTAGATCCTCTTGAGAGAAGAATTTATCGACGGAAGATTTGAAAGTGCCATCTTCGTTGTATTTACAATAAATGAGTCCTTTTGCACCAATTTGAGGACGTTTGACCCATTTGATTAAGTTGTCCAGTTGTTTACGCGTATAGCTTGCTTGACCTTCGGCAACGATGCCAACAACGAGCTCTGCACTATCAAAAACGACAAAGCCTTTGTCTTTAGCGACATCGTTTAATTCTGTAAAGGTCATTCCAAAGCGTATATCTGGTTTGTCGATACCGTATTGCTCGATGGCTTGGTTATAAGACATCCGCTCGAAATCTGGTAAGTCAAGATCCAAAGTATGTTTGAACAAGTGCTTGGTTAGGCCCTCAAAGGTATTGAGGACTTCTTCTTGTGTCACGAAGGACATTTCACAGTCAATTTGTGTGAACTCTGGCTGACGATCCGCACGTAAATCTTCGTCGCGGAAACATTTCACAATTTGGAAATATTTATCAAAACCAGCAACCATCAAAATTTGCTTAAAGGTCTGTGGAGATTGCGGTAAAGCGTAGAACTGTCCTGGGTTCATGCGGCTTGGCACCACAAAATCCCGTGCACCTTCAGGTGTACTCTTGATCAAAAAGGGTGTTTCTACTTCAATAAACTCCTGACTGTCCAAATATTTTCTGGTTTCTAGTGCCAATTTGGAACGGAAAATGATATTATTTTGCACACTACCACGGCGTAAATCCAGATAGCGGTATTTCATTCTCAGATCGTCTCCGCCATCGGTTTCTTCATCGATGGTAAAAGGAGGCACTTTAGAAGCATTCAAAACCTCCATGTTGGCCACTTCGATTTCAATATCTCCGGTATTTCGGTTAGGATTTTTATTACTACGTTCCCGAACTTTTCCGCTGATTTTAATGACAAATTCCCGGCCTAATTTGCGAGCCTGGCTACACAATTCCTCGTTAGCTTCCATACTGAATACCAATTGCGTAATGCCATAGCGGTCACGCAAATCCATAAAGGTGAGGGCACCAAAATCCCGATTGGCTTGGACCCAACCACTTAATATTACTTCTTGTCCAACATTTTCGATGCGTAGTGCGTCACAATGATGCGTGCGATACATTTGAGATTATTTTGGGAAGTTGTCCTGCTGTATGAAAACATTTTTTACTACTGAATCTTAATTGACTCTGTGTTTGTGTCAGGATGCTTTCGTACAGATTATAACAAACTTCTATATTAAAAATAGTTTTTGCTTTTGCAGCCGCAAAAATAAGGCTTATTTCTATTAAAATGGTCGATGAGCGAGAGATTCCCACTTAGGGATGAGTTATTTTGTTATTTTTTTCGGGAAATCGGCTTGTAAAGTCATTTTTCTGTTGATGGAATACAATTATTTGTAATTTGCGCCAACAACTTACCTTAGCGGGTAAGACTAAAAAAGAAAGGAAAATGAGTACAGTGCAGAAGAATCAGTTTGGAACGGCCCCTGTATTTTTTACGGCCATTTCTACCATTCTGGGAGCGATTATGTTTTTGCGTTTTGGTTTTGCGGTCGGTGCAGTAGGGCTAATTGGTACCATTGCTATCATTTTGATTGCTCACGCAGTAACTATCCCAACTGCGATGGCAATTGGTGAGATCGCTACTAATCAAAAAGTAGAAGGTGGCGGAGAATATTACATCATTTCTCGATCTTTTGGCTTGGTTATTGGCTCTTCTATTGGGATAGCCCTCTATTTTTCACAGGCCATTAGTGTGGCTTTTTATATTATGGCTTTTGCAGAAGCCTTTTCTTCCTTGTTTGAATACCTCATTAATAACTATGTGCTCGATCCGACCCTGGTCTGGCTTATGGAGAAAAAACAGTCGGTCAGTATACCGGCACTCATTCTTTTGGTAGCCATTGTCCTGACTAAGGGTGCGGATTTAGGAGTAAAAGCCTTGTATGTAGTTGTTTTTACTTTATTTCTAGCTTTGCTAGCCTTTTTTGCTGGCCAGACCGATTATGCCAAAGAAAATTCGATTGATCCCTTTGCTAAAGCACAAGTAGGTTTGGTAGAGGATAGGACAACGAATAACGACACAGCAGACTTATTGATTCCAAGGGATCAAATTGACGCGAACAAAACCTATGTAGAGGAAGCCAATCCTGATTTGAGGCCGGTTGGTGATAATGCGCCAACTCCCCCTTTAGAAATTCCAGGTTTCTTTACGGTATTTGCGATCATATTTCCAGCTTTTACCGGGATGACCGCTGGGGTAGGTTTGTCGGGAGATCTGAAAAATCCAGGTAAATCAATTCCATTAGGAACTTTGGCAGGGACCTTGGTTGGGATGGTTATTTATATTTTCATTGCGCTAAAACTGGCCGCTTCGGCTTCTCCCGAAGCTTTGGCTGATACCAGTAATTTAGTGATGGCAGACATCGCTTGGCAAGGTTGGTGGATTATTCCAATTGGATTAGCGGCAGCAACGATTTCTTCTGCTTTAGGCTCTATCATGGTAGCGCCAAGGACTTTACAGGCGATTGCACGAGACCAGGTTTTGCCTTCGTCTAAAATAAATTATTGGTTATCGAGAGGACGTGGAAACAACGACGAGCCATTTAATTCAACGGTGGTAACAGTAGTTATGGCTTTTGTCTTTATCATGATCGGGGAGCTGGATTTTGTAGCGGAGATTATTTCTATGTTTTTCATGGTGACCTATGGTACCTTATGCTTGATTTCCTTTTTGCAGCATTTTGCGGCAGATCCTTCTTATCGGCCTACATTCCGCTCGCGCTGGTATATTTCCTTGTTTGGAGCGATTGCTTGTTTTGGCTTGATTTTCTTTATGAATGCGGCATATGCCATCTTGGCTCTATTACTGATGTTGGGGGTATACTTCATCGTCAGTAGTTATAATCCGGATAAGAAAAACATGGCGGTTATTTTCCAGGGTGTGATCTTTCAGTTTAGCCGTCAATTACAAGTTTTCCTACAATCTGCTGAAAAAGAAAAAACAGGAAGTTGGAGACCTTCTGCTGTTTGTATATCAGAACATTCCTTTGAACGAATGGGCGCCTTTGATTTGTTAAGATGGATATCTCAACGTTATGGTTTTGGTTCTTACATTCATAAAATCAGTGGCTATCTTTCTAAAACGACGCATAAAGAAGCTAAATATTGTAAGGACAGATTGATTAAAATGGCGGAGGCCAGTAATAGTAATATTTATGTAGATACTTTAATTAGCCCCTCTTATACTTCTGCCATAGCACAAGTAATTCAATTGCCAGGAATATCGGGAACGGAGAATAATTTGTTGTTGCTGGAGTATTCTAAGAGTAATCCTGAAAACCAAGAGGCGATTATTGAAAACTTCAAGTTGATTAAATCAGTAGATTTTGATTTGATTGTTTTAGGAAGTACAGAACGAGGGTATGGTCTAAAACAAAATATCCACATTTGGGTTACCTCGAATGACTATGTCAATGCCAATCTAATGATTTTGTTGGGGTACATTATCTTAGGGCATAAAGAATGGTCCAATGGGCACATTAAGATTTTTGCCATATTCCCAGAAGAAAGTATGCAAGAAGAGCGCGATCGGTTAAATTTATTGATCGAAAATGGGAAATTACCAATTTCTCCAAAAAATATAGAAGCGATACCTCGTACGGATGCTACCGATGTGAAATCCATTATTCGTGCTAAGTCACGAGATGCGGATTTGACGATTATAGGTATTCGAGATGAAGTTGTAAAGCACGATGGGGTAGCTGTTTTTGATGGCTATGAGGGGATTGGCAATACGCTTTTTGTTAATGCGGCGGAACAAAAGAATATAAAGTAGTTTTTATGTAAAAGAGAATATAAATATTTTGTTGAACGCTTTTAAGATTTTAGCTTCAACAAAAATATAGTCTTTATAAACATTTACTGATATGACATCCTTTTGACTTTATGCTTTAATAGAAAAAGTGAACTTGTCTGTTGGTATAGTAATGTTTGGTTAATTCATAAAGATCACCGTCAAAAGTAGTCAGAATAGCTGTTTTTGAGCTGTTTTAATAGGTGTTTAGCAATATTTAGAAAAAAATTCACGCTATTTGGGTGACTTTTGTCATCAAAGTATGTGGAATGGGCGCGTAGCTTTACCACAACTTCTGCCACAATGATCGACAAATTATAGAGGAAGTATTTTAGCTAGAATTATTCTAAAGTAGTTTTGTTTAACCTTGTTTACAGTTTCGTGACATTATTACATGTGTGGTAGATTATTTTTGCAATAGCAGCAGTAACAGACAAATTCATGCTCGATCATTACAAAATATTAACGGTAACGTATAAACAGATCAGT